>DATCLO010000027.1:0-43378 GCA_036563875.1 Cyclobacteriaceae bacterium | reverse complement strand
ACTCTTCGTCGTGGTAGCGGATGTAGAGGTCGGTCTTCAGGCACCACGTGCACCGTTTCTTCTCAGCCATATGATCGGTTGATTGTCGCCTGCATCCTTGTATTCCACGACGCAGGCCGGTAAGTTAAGCCAAAATTGCATAGATTCACGGTCCGCTGCACGTGCAATTACTTAAGGATTCTTGCTCATCTTGAGTACGGCGGTTTCACCGTCAGGGATTCATGAAGAACGCAATTACCGTATACGTCGCCGATGACCACACCCTTTTTCGAAAGGGTATTGTCAGACTGTTGTCTGCATTCGAGCGCATCGGTGAAGTGCGCGATGTGGAAAACGGCAAAGAGCTTTGCGCCCTGGTAAAGAGCGAACCTCCTGATGTCGCAATTATCGATCTGCAGATGCCCGTGATGGATGGGTTCGAGGCATGTAGCTTCATCCTTTCGCGCTATCCTCAGGTTAAGCTCATCGTGTTGTCTATGCATGACGATGAGCGATACATTACGCAACTCCTGCAGATGGGCATCCACGGCTTCCTGCTAAAGACAGCTGATCCCATCGAACTCGAACGCGCCATCTATTCGGTGGTGGAGAATGACTTTTATCAAAACGAACTCATCAGCTCCGTCCTCAGGCGAAGAATCAAGCGTCGGAAAACACAGTTGCACCACGAAAAGATTGTAGACCTTTCCGAGCGGGAGAAGGAGATACTCCAACTCATTTGCATGGAGATGACCATCAGGGAAATCGGTACCAAGCTATCGTTGAGCGAGAACACCGTACGGAATCACCGGGTGCGGATCATGGAAAAAATCGGCGTCCGCAACACGGTGGGGCTCGTCAAATACGCCATCCAGTCGGGCCTTTTCAGCTGATCCGGCCAAGTTCCCCAATAGTAAAAAAGTACTAATTGAATAGGGGTTTTTAACTATTTGTGGATTTGTGAAACGGCCAAATTCACGCAGAATCGCAGTTTTTATTACAAGGTCAGCCGGGGTAGGGAAAAAAGCGCCCCAGTCAAATTTTCATTATCCCCATATTGCGGGCGTCCGGGTGTTAATGCCCGGGCGTGACTGGTTACTATGAAAATCCTGGTGGTTCACAGGCAGAGGGAGATTGCTAACCAAATCCGAACGGTACTGCAATCCGTTGGCTCCATAATACGATACTCCACTTCGGGGCTGGATGGGCTCCTGGCTGCCCGAATTGAGACTTTTGACCTTATTATCTGCGGTACAGACCTGCCTGTGATCACCGGATTTGAGTTGGTTCGATCTTTGCGAACCAACTCGGTGAACAAGAATACGCCGGTGGTATTTGTAGCAGAAGGGTTTAACAAGGAGATGGAATCGCTTGGCGTAGCTCTGCAGGCTAGTGATATGCTCACTCCAGCCGATATAGACACGCGGCTTGCGTCTGTCGTTCGCGAAGTCCGCGCGGCACCCGATAATCGTTGGGAGGACCTGTTGACAAAAGAGCGTGCAATGAATTAAACCCTCTCAAATAGCTATCGTTATAGCTAATAACTTACTCGCAAAGCGCCGCATACCTATCCCGTTGTGCGGCGCTTTCGAATAAGTTTCATAACTTAGGCCCGGAGACTTTTTTGCTTTAGTGCCCGATTTTTTAAGCTAATAGCCGATCTAATGACCTCCAAAGCATTGCGTCAACTACGTTTGCAAGCGTCAGGAAGCCTTCGCTGGATTTGCTGTATTGTCCTACTCATCCTGATGTTGCTGAGATTCTGGGGACCTTTAAACTACTCGTCCGAATCCGTATTCGGTGAACAGGCGTTGCGTACCGAACGCATGCCATACTATGGAGCACCGTAGTTAGTTGACTTTAGTTGTAATTAACGTAATGCTCCCAACGCTGGAGCACTGCGCTGAAGTCTTCCGGCAGTTCAGCTGTGAATCGCATGAACTCTTTTGTCGCAGGATGGACGAACCCCAGCGTGTGAGCGTGAAGCGCCTGGCGAGGCATAACCTTGAAGCAGTTCTCCACGAACTGCCGATACTTTGAGAACACCGTTCCTTTAACAATCTCCTTTCCACCATAAGCAGCATCCGCGAACAACGGATGCCCGAGGTATTTCATGTGAGCGCGTATCTGGTGTGTTCGTCCTGTCTCAAGCCGACATTCAACCAGTGCGACGTAGCGGAGGTCTTTCAGTACACGATAATGCGTTATTGCCGTTCTCCCCTGATCGCCTTCAGGAAAGGCGATGGTAATTCGCCTGTCGCGGGGACTCCTTCCGATATTGACGGATATCGTTCCTTCAATGGGCGATGGAACACCCCACACCAGCGCGAGATAGGTTCGTGATATTGTGTGCTCGAAAAACTGGCGGGCCAGGTGCGTCATTGCCGTCTCGGTTTTTGCAATCACCAGCAGTCCGGATGTGTCTTTATCGATCCGATGAACCAGCCCCGGGCGGCCTTCATTGTTCGGCATTTCGGGAAGCTGTGTGAAATGATAAGCCAGCGCGTTGACGAGCGTGCCCGACCAATTCTGGTGAGCGGGGTGGACTACCATGCCCGCAGGTTTGTTTACGACCAGCAATTCGGAATCTTCGTATACGATGTCGAGTGGGATGTTCTCGGGGATGACCTCATTGGAACGCGGCGGTTCTGGTAAGGAGACGGTGATTACATCGCCCGGGCGAACGCGGTAGTTGGGTTTGGTAGGACCGTCGTTTACCCTGACAAATCCTTCGCGTATGCCGCCCTGTATTTTAGTTCTGGTGACGTTTGGGAGCCTCGCGAACAGGAACCGGTCGATACGCATGAGTTCCTGACCGGGATCGACCGTGATCCGGTGGTGCTCAAATAAGTCGTCATCGGGTTCCTCGATCTCGTCCATGGCCTGCCCTGAAGTAGAATTTTTGCTTCGCAAAATACACTTCGACGGAGTCAAATAACGTTCTAAGTCTTTTCTTTGGCAAAAACTTGCTATGAAGCATTTCAAGATAGTCGCGCTGCTCGTGCTGCTGGTATCGATGTGCAACACGCGGAAGAACTTTGACAAGGGATATTTCGCTATGGGCGTGCGGCAAGGAGCACTTGACTACAGGGAGATCGACGAGGCATCAGGCCTCGCGGCTAGCGTCGTCAATGAGGGCATGTTGTGGACGCATAACGATAGTGGTGATGAACCGCGCATCTTTCTTATCGACCGAAAGGGCGTATGCAAGGCGGTAGTGTGGCTTGATGGTGTCAGGAACCGCGACTGGGAGGAAATCACCGTGGGCGTGGGTCCGGAAGAAGGGCAGTCGTACGTGTACGTCGGTGAGATCGGCGATAACCGCGCGGCCTATGAATACAAGTACTTGTATCGTTTCCCAGAACCTGTAATTCCAACGCGTTCGGAGAGAATCGATACGACGATTCACGCTCTGGATTCAATAAAATTTACGTTGGAAGGCGGCCCGCGTGATACGGAGGCGTTTATTGTCGACCCTATCACGCGCGATATCTACATATTCTCGAAAAATGAGAAGAAGAATATTCGCGTGTTCCGTTTGCCACATCCGCAGTCGACAACAGAAGTGATGGAAGCGGAGCTCGTCATGCAGTTGCCCATCCCGAAGGTCGTCGCTGCCGACATTTCCGCTGATGGTCGCGAACTTCTCGTCAAGAACTACACGCATGTGTTCTATTGGCGCAAGGAACCCAATGAACCCATCCCATCAGTGCTGGAGCGTGATCCCCTAAGCCTGCCGTATACCACCGAACCGCAGGGCGAAGCCATTACGTTTGACAGGGCAGGCGGAGGCTATTTCACCCTGAGCGAAGAGCACAATAATACCGCACCCTGGCTCCTCTTCTACCCGCGTGTCCGCAATGCTGAGCAGAGCGGCGGTTGAGGTTTTTTGTAGATGAGTCCTTTTAGTAGTTTCTTTGGGGCAAATGCCCATATATCATGAAGAAAATAGCCATAATCGGCGGAGGTAATCTCGGGACGGCAATAGCTGAAGGATTGATCAGCAGCAAGTTTGTCAAGGCCGGGAACATCACCGTGACGCGAAGAAATACAGCTCCCCTGCAGCATCTCGCGAAGCAGGGAGTCAACATCACAACCAACAACGCTGAAGCGATAGAGAACAGTGAGGTCATCATCATTTCCCTTAAGCCCTACAACGTTCGCGAGGTATTGAAGGAATTGCGTTCAAGTTTTAACCCCAGGAAGCATATCCTTGTAAGTGTAGTCACCGGTGTGACGCTGCAAGATCTGGCTGCCATAGTCGACCATGGCGTTCCGTTGTTCAGGGCCATGCCTAATACAGCGATCGCCATCCGTGAATCTGTTACGTGCATTTGTTCTGTGGGAGCAAGCAAGAAACAGACGGCTTATGTCACAGAGTTGTTCGATCAGCTTGGCATCACCATAGCGATTGATGAAAAGCTGATGGACGCAGCAACAGTACTGGGTGCATGCGGTATTGCATATGCGCTGAGATTCATCCGCGCGGCAACGCAGGGCGGGATTGAGATAGGCTTCGATGCTAAGACAGCAAACCTCATTGCGGCGCAGACAGTAAATGGCGCTGCGGAATTGTTGCTGAAAGGCAATCGCCATCCCGAGGAGGAGATCGACAAAGTAACGACGCCGCGAGGCTGTACCATTGCCGGGCTTAACGAAATGGAACACCAGGGATTCTCTTCTTCCCTCATCAAGGGAATCTGCACTTCGTTCGAAAAGATCAACCGCTAAACGGTAACGCATTCTGGCATGGTCGACCCTTTCCGCCGCTCTGCCCGAATCATCGTCACGTGCAGCAAGCGGTTGGCGCCATACCTGGAAACGGAAATCGCTGCGCTGGGGTATCAGCCGGTACGCGTATTTCAAACCGGTGTCGAGCTCCATGGCTCGATGGACGACTGCATTGTCCTCAACCTTAGCCTTCGATGCGCCAGCCAGGTGCTCTATTCGCTCGGTGAATTGAAAGCACGGGATCCGGATGGATTGTACCAGGGATTAACGAGGCTTCCGTGGGAAGAGATCATTTCACCGGACGATTACTTTTCCGTTACTTCCAACGTAAGCACATCTTCCGTCAACAACGCGCTCTTTGTCAACGTCCGCGTAAAGGATGCCATTGCTGACCGAATTCGAAACAAGACAGGAAGGCGTCCGGATTCCGGTGCAGAGCTGAAGGGCGCTGTTGTTCATGTTTATTGGAGAGATCATCAGGCGGAAGTATTCATCGATACATCCGGAGAGACACTCGCAAAGCACGGTTACAGAAAAATTCCAGGAAAGGCTCCAATGCTGGAGTCGCTGGCGGCAGCAACAATCATGGCATCTCAATGGGATCCACAAACACCTTTCATCAACCCGATGTGCGGGTCAGGAACACTTGCCACCGAAGCTGCTCTGCTGGCTACGAACAGAAAGCCGGGATTGTATCGCGCTCACTATTCATTTATGCATGTGAATGGATACCAGCCTGAGCGATACCATCAGCTCGTTGCTTCGCTAAAGGATCAGGTAAAGGAACTACCGCATCTCAAGATCGTGGCTACTGATATCAGCCTGGATGCCATCCGCATCGCAAAGGCAAATGCTGAGAGCGCCGGTGTCGCGCAGTACATTCATTTTGAAAAATGCGACTTTGAAAAAACGCCGATACCCGTCGGTCGGAAGGGCGTTATCTTCTTCAACCCTGAGTACGGCGAGCGGCTTGGAGAAGTAAAGGCGCTGGAACGGACATACAAACGCATTGGCGACTTCATGAAACAGAAATGCCAAGGATATACAGGGTGCGTATTCACCGGCAATCCTGATCTCGCAAAAAAGATTGGGCTGCGCCCCGCACGCCGGATTGAATTTTATTCGGCGAAGATTGACTGCAGGTTATTGAGGTATGAATTGTATGCGGGATCGCGTGAAACATAATTTGGTGTGTTGACTTAGTCCGGTAGAAAAGCACGGCTATGCATCTCTACAAGCCTTTCCATCTACGCCCGTAATTTTTCCGCGAGGAATCGTGCCGTGTGACCCTTGCTCTTCTTTACCATGTCCTCCGGCGTGCCGGCGAAAACAAGACGACCACCGTGCTTTTCCCCACCTTCTGGTCCAAGGTCGATGATCCAATCAGCGCATTTGATTACCTCGAGATTGTGTTCAATCACGACCACAGAGTGACCCTGATCGATAAGCGCGTTGATGGCTTTCAGGAGTTTGGAGATGTCGTGGAAGTGCAGTCCGGTTGTAGGTTCGTCAAAGATGAAAAGGATTTGACCTGTTGATGCGTTCTTGCCGAGGAACGAGGCAAGCTTTACGCGCTGAGCTTCACCACCACTTAGCGAATTGGAGGACTGCCCAAGTTTTACATAGCCTAATCCAACATCGTACAACGGCCGGATTTTATCGATGATGGCCTTTTTACCTTTGAAGAACTCAAGACTTTCTTCGACGGTGAGGTTGAGAACATCATCGATGTTTTTTCCGTTGTATTCGACTTCAAGGATCTCTTGCTTGAATCGCCTTCCGTGACACGTTTCACATTTCAGGTAGATGTCAGCCATGAACTGCATCTCTACCTTGATCTCGCCCTCCCCCTGACATGTTTCGCATCGTCCACCTTCAACATTAAATGAAAAGAATGCAGGCTTGTAGCCCCGCTGGACGGCAAGGGGCTGATCGGCAAATAACTGCCGGATCACGTCGTACGCCTTTACGTAGCTGACCGGGTTAGAACGCGACGACTTTCCGATTGGGTTTTGATCAACAAATTCCACCTGCGAAATCCGGCTTAAATCTCCTTTAATTGTATCAAAACGTCCCGGTGATTCACTTGGATTTCCCGTGGCACGTGCCACGGCAGGGTAAAGAATTTTACGGACCAAAGTTGATTTTCCTGAACCGCTTACACCCGTGATGGCGGTGAGGACGCCGAGCGGGAACGTAACGGTCAGATTCGCCAGGTTGTTTTCGCGGGCGCCGGTGACAGTGATGGAATCCCTCCACTTGCGTCGTTTGGCAGGTATGGGAATCTTTTCCTTTCCCGTCAGGTAGTCGGTGGTATGCGATTGCGTTGATCCATTCAGATCGCGAAGTGATCCCTGGAATACCAGTTTTCCCCCGTGGACGCCAGCATCGGGTCCAATGTCGATGATCTGATCTGCTGCCCGCATGATCTCCTCCTCGTGTTCAACGACAATCACGGTGTTCCCTAAGTCGCGCAGGGATTTGAGCACATCCACCATTCGCGCAGTGTCGCGCGGATGGAGTCCGATGCTGGGCTCATCCATGATGTACATCGATCCGACCAAAGAGCTACCAAGTGCGGTTGCGAGCTTGATGCGTTGGAATTCTCCGCCCGAGAGTGTGTTGGTCAAACGATTCAGCGTGAGATAGCCGAGGCCAACACGAACCATGTATTCGAGTCGCGAATTGATTTCTGTGAGAATCCGCTCCGATACTTTCACGTCATGCGCAGGAAGCTTTAGCCGTTTGAAAAATGTGAGCGCATCTTCGATTGACATCAATACGATGTCGGTGATGGACAATCCACCCACCTTGACGTATTGCGCATCCTTGCGCAGTCGCGTTCCCTTACAGTCCGGGCAGTCGGTCCTTCCCCGGTACCGCGAAAGCATAACGCGGTATTGAATCTTGTGCGATTTCCTTTCGAGGTATTTGAAGAACTCGTTTAATCCGTCGAAATATTCGTTGCCAGTCCACAACAGCTCGCGTTCGGCTGGAGTGAGCTCGTTGTATGGGCGGTGGATTGGGAAGCCGAATTTAATTCCGTTCTTGAGCAAAGGGGCGAGCCATTCGCTCATCACTTCTGAACGCCACGGTGCGATGGCGCCTTCGTAAACGGAGAGCGTCTTATCCGGGATCACGAGATCTTCGTCGATTCCCAGAACTTTTCCAAAACCTTCGCAGGTACGGCATGCGCCATACGGATTGTTAAAGCTGAAGAAATTAATGGACGGCTCCGTGAATTTCATTCCGTCGCGTTCAAAGCGATCGGAGAAGCGCATGGGATCACGGCCCTCTGCGTACACGATACATTCACCGTCGCCTTCATAAAATGCAGTTTGTACGGAGTCCGCGAGGCGGAATGTCGTGTCTTCGTCGTCCGGAGCGACGACAGCGCGATCGATGAGCACCTCTATACCGTCTTTCTGTTTCTTCTTTTTCGAAACTTCATTGAGGTATTCTTCGATGTAGTGTACTTCGCCGTTGACAAGAATGCGAGCGAATCCCTTGCTGAGAAGCAGGGTAAGGTCATCGATCAGTTTTCTTCCTCGCGGCGTTTTAAGACCGTAGGCGATCATCACGCGCGTCCCGGGCTTCAGCGCATTAATCGCGTCGACCACATCGGACACTGTGTCACGTTTTACTTCCTGACCACTTATCGGCGAGATGGTTTTTCCGATGCGTGCGAAGAGAAGTTTCAGGTAGTCGTATATCTCGGTAGTAGTGCCTACCGTGGATCGCGGATTGCGCGTGTTGACTTTTTGTTCTATGGCGATCGCTGGTGACACGCCACGGATGTAGTCGACGTCCGGCTTTTCCATTCGCCCGAGGAATTGTCGGGCGTATGAGCTGAGACTTTCGACGTACATGCGCTGACCTTCAGCGAAAAGCGTGTCGAAGGCGAGGGAGGATTTGCCCGATCCTGATAGTCCGGTTATGACGACAAGCTGATTGCGCGGAATGGCTACACTGAGGTTCTTCAGGTTGTTGACCCGTGCGCGCTTTATGATGATGTAGTTCCTGGGATCAAGCGTATCCAGGTGGGCGTCCGCGTTTATGGTTTTGCTCATCGATTAGGACCGCAAAAATAGCTATTAATGCGCTGAAGTTCCCTGTACCGTCAGAACAGGAAGTGACGACTTGTGTCACAGTAAATCGTGAAGGGACACCGAAAGTTCCGAAGCGTGCGATCGCCCAAAAAGCGAAACACCACTCGTAAACGGGTGGTGTTTCGGCATTAGGGTAGTTTGGAAAATGTCAGCCGTCGAAATCCGGGTCGTAACTTGCCTCGGAACTGCGTTTATCAGGGGCCGCGTCATAATCGTCGTCGGTCCCGAAATCGTCCGTTCCGTAGTCATCCGACTCGGTGTTGTCGAAATCCTCTTCGGCGGTCGCCTCAACATCGTACTCCCCGTCACTGTTCTTTGTGGCGGGCACTTTCACGAGAATAACAGAGTCGTCCGTCTCCAGAGGGAAGACAAAAATTGGTTCCTTTTTTGCGTTTGTGATCCTGGTGATGTTTGCCTCATAGCCGTTAGGATACTGGCGACGGATGAGCTCCCGGAGTTCCTCACTGAGGTTGTCGAGGCTCTTAATGACGCGCTTTTTTGTTTCAGGCATACGATAACCAGCACTCTGATTTTCGGACAAATACCCAAAGAAAATTGATTGCAGGCAAGAATTTTGAAAAAATTTTTTGCCGCGGGGAATAAAAGTAGTATCTTTTCCAACCTGTTCTATTTGGCCTAACCCCTAAACTATCGAAACAAAGCTCTACGTTACCTAAAGCACGAACAGAATGATAGACAGCAGATTTGGCGACAGCAAGCTGGTGTCGCTCTATCAAAATGGTAACGAGGAAGCTTTCGAAATTCTTCTGAACAGGCACAAATCGCGGATCTATACCGCAATTTATCTTATCGTGAAGGATCGGTACGTCGCGGAGGATCTGCTGCAGGAGACCTTCATTAAGGCGGTGAGCACTATCCGCAGCGGTCGGTACAATGAGGAGGGCAAGTTCTCACCGTGGCTGAGCCGAATCGCCCATAATCTGGCTATAGACTATTTCCGTAAGCGCAAACGCTATCCCGAAATCGTTCTTGAGGACGGAAGTTCGGTGTTTAACTCCGTGGATTTCAGCGAGGAATCCATTGAGTCCAAGCAAATTATGCGGGATAATAAATCGCGGCTGCGGTCGTTAATTAAGGAGCTTCCGGACGAACAGAAGCAGGTCCTGATTATGCGACACTATTTACAGATGAGTTTTCAGGAAATCGCAGACCGCACCGGCGTGAGCATAAACACCGCGTTGGGCAGGATGCGGTATGCGCTCATCAATCTTAGGAAGAAAATGACAAAAACCAGAGCCTATGACAAAGACGTTTACCGAGCACGATTTGATGAGGTATTTATACCGCGAGATGTCGGAGACCGAGGAGAAGGAACTTCGTAACGCCCTTCTCTGCGATTCAGAACTGCAGGCGCTGTATAACGAACTCAGTGCCACGAAGAAAATGATGGACGATGCCGTCCTTGAACCGTCGTCACAAACGGTTCTCAACATCCTCAGCTACGCCCGTGGCGTAAGTGCAAAGGACTGACGCTTCGCTTCCCACATTGCCGCAAGGCCAGAAAGTCGATTTCAGCTTTCAAACACCCCCTGCATGTCGGGGGGTTTTTTTGTTGCCCGATACCGTTTTCTTTGTGGGGTGAACGTCGCCATCCTCCACCAGCATTTTAAAGCACCCGATCGGGGTGGTGCCATCCGCTCCTACTACCTCGCTCGTGCCCTCGTGCTTGCAGGATGTCGTGTCACCGTTCTGACCGGCCACAACGGTTCTTACCGATATGAACACCTCTCCGGCATTGACATATACTGGCTTCCGGTCGCTTACGACAACCGCTTCGGATTCGCGGCTCGATCTTGGTCCTTCCTTCGCTATATCCTGGCTGTGCGCCGTTATCGTCACCTGATCAAAAGTGCCGATGTGTGCTACGCCATATCCGTGCCCCTGACTACCGGAATTGCCGCCATGCGAATTCGCAAACGGTACGGCATCCCGTTCATTTTCGAAGTTGGTGACCTCTGGCCCGATGCACCAATCCAGCTGGGATTCATACGGAACCGCTTGCTGCAGCGAGCACTACACGCACTGGAACGAAAAATCTATTCGAAAGCCTCAGCCGTCGTAGCCTTGTCGGCACCGATCCGTGCCGCCATCGAAAGCCGGGTTAACGGAAAGGAAATTTATGTCATTCCTAACATGGCCGACACGCGGTTCTATTTTCCCGTCGAAAAGGATTCTGATATTGCACATGAATACGGCGTCTCCGGTTTTGTTGTATCGTACCTCGGCGCATTGGGATATGCCAACGGCCTGGACTACATAATGAAATGCGCTGAAAGCTGCCGGGCCCGAAACCTCACCGTAACCTTCCTCATCTGTGGAGATGGCGCTGAATTGGATACACTGAGGAAAAAGGCTGAGGAAGCTTCGCTTGAGAATGTGAGAATGATCCCATTTCAAAATCGTGAAGGCGTACGAAAACTGATGCGTGTAACAGACGCGGTATTTGTATGTTACCGACCTGTTCCTGTTCTTGAGACAGGATCTCCGAACAAATACTTTGATGGCCTCGCAGCAGGCAAACTCATCGTTGTCAACTTCGGAGGATGGATCAGGGATGAAATCGAGGCGGAGCAGTGCGGAATTTATGTGGACCCCCACGATTCCAACAGTTTTGCAGATCGCTTGACTCCCTTCTTAAACGATGCCAGCCTGCTGCATCGTTACCAGAACAACGCGCGCAGGCTGGCAGAAGCAAAATACTCACGGGAGCAACTGGGTAGGCAGTACGCTGAAATTGTCAGGGCGTACGGACAAAGGAAGTAGACGGTCCTATTCCAGAACCCGCTCGATGATCTTGCCGGTCGTCTTGTTTTTCAGAATGACTTTTTTCGCGCCGTAGTGGGTGAGTTCTTCCTTCACCAGGTAGTGTTCCGCATCGTAGGACTCAAGGTGACTATCCTTGTGAACACCTTTCTTGCCGCGCCAGACTTCCAGCTTAACAGGTTCCCACAATTTGCTTTTTGCTGAAGCGTAAGCCGCGTCGAGGATTGCGTTGACAACGTAGCCATCGTAAAATGTTTCGCGAGGCGCGCGACCTTGTTCACAACTTGAGAACATGTCGGTGAACATGTGATTGTATCCAAGGTCGTTCACTTCGTCGCCAACAGGGAAAAGCCAACCGCTTGAACTCTCAGCTTTCTCTGCAACATAATTGGTGCCCTTTCCCGTCGTAAACATTTCGAATCCTGTACGGAGGAAATTGTTGATCCAGATGGTGCCTTCTGTTCCCATCACTTCATCGCGAAGGTCCATACCACCACGGAATGTCCAGCTCACTTCAAATTGTCCGATCGCTCCGTTCTCATACTTAACTAACGCGATCGCATGGTCCTCAGCATCGATCGGCTTTACCTGAGTGTCGGCCCAGCACATGACTTCCACTGGAAGAATATCCTTTCCGATGTAGCAACGTGCGATCTCAACGCAATGGCATCCCAGGTCGAGGATAGCGCCACCACCCGCCTGTTCCAGGTCCCAGAACCAGTCGCTGTGCGGTCCGGGGTGCGTCTCCCGCGATTTCGCCCAAAGGATTCTTCCCAGCGCGCCATTGCGCACAGACTCGATGGCCTTACTGGACTTGGGTGTATACACGAGATCTTCGAGGTAGCCGTGGAAGATGCCGGCTTTCTCTACTGCATTCAGCATGCGCAATGCCTCTGCTGCATTGCGTCCGAGTGGCTTCGTGCAGATCACAGCTTTCTTGTGCTTGCAGCACAGCATCACGGCTTCTTCATGTTTGTGGTTGGGCAACGAAATGCAGACCATCTCCACGTCAGGATGAGCGATGGATTCTTCCATGTTCGTGGTAACATGTGCCACACCATAATCTTCGGCAAACTTCTTTGCACTCTCTTCCCTTCTTGAATAAATGCTTACGATCTTATCACGGCTTCGTTGCCCTTGTATCGAATCAGCATAAAATCGTCCGATAAAACCGGACCCCAGCATGGCAATTTTCATGATACGCTATTTTTTGATGTTGAACTCTTATGTCAGGCAGCGCCTCCCGCTTCGGGTTGCGGTTTGATGTCACGCTTTTCCCTGAAGAACAGGATGAAATAAATCAGTACGGCGATGGCAATGTACGTCGGCACCCACCAGATCTTCGTCCATTGGTGTTGATCATTGACCGTATAATAGTCCGTTGCCAATCCTGAGAACCACGTGCCGATAAACATACCGACGCCGTATGTCGCAAACGTGAACAAACCTTGAGCGGCATTCTTGATTTTTTCGCCCGCCTTCTTTTCCGTATACATGTATCCGGTGACGAAGAAGAAGTCATAACAAATTCCATGGAGTATGATACCGGCATAGAGCATCCATAGATTGACATCGACATTGCCATATGCGAAGCATATGTAGCGCAATGTCCAGGCGGCCATGCCAAGCAACAGCATGTTCTTTACGCCTATGCGGTTGAATAGGAAAGGTATGGCTAAAATGAACACGGCCTCGGAGACCTGCCCCAGCACCATGTTACTCGCCGCGTTTTCCATACCTACATCGTTAAGGAAAATGTTTGCAAAGCCGTAGTAGAACGACAACGGTATGCACACAAGGATCGCTGCTATGAAGAAGATAAGGTATGGCCTGTCTTTAAAAAGCAAGAACGCCACGGAACCGAACGCTTCGGAGGCTTTCGCACTCTTGCCTTTTGGGGGAGTGTCGGGGAGCATGAAGCTGAATACTCCAAGTGCCAATGAGGCTATTGCAGCCATGTGGAACGTATAGGGGCTGTTCTCGATGCTCAAAACTCCTATCATAATGCCGGCTACGATCCACCCAAGGGTACCGAATACACGGATCCAGGGAAACTGACGCCCAGGGTCCGACATCTGCTGAAAGGCGATGTTGTTTGAGAGAGCAATGGTGGGCATGTATAGCAGAGAATACAGCAGAATGATAACGTAAAACGCGATAAAGCTGTTGACCTGCGTTGCATAGTAAAGGAGGACGGCACCGACAATGTGCAGCCAGCCCATGATTCGCTGGGCAGAAAAGAAACGGTCAGCGATCATCCCGACAAAAAAAGGTGATACCATTGTCGCGATGGCAAGGGCGCTGTAAGCGGCCCCAACCTGCGTGGGTGTTGCGTCGAGATATCCCGACATGTAGAAACCCATAGTGACATACCATGCACCCCACACAAAATATTCGAGGAGCATCATGACGGAAAGCTTGGCAAAGTCGTCTGGTCTCATAGATGCGTTTTTCGAGTGGAGAAAGATAGGAGAAGGCCGGGGGTTTCAAAAGTGATTTGTAGAAATTAGTGCGGTGTGTGAGAACACATCGGATAGGTTATTGTTGTTGGAAATCAGGCCAGGACCGACTAACTATGTAGCGCTCCGACCGACAACCCAGTGGAAGGCATTTATATAACAAGATACACCGACGGGCATAGGGAAGGCCTTCTTAAGGTATGATCTTGGAAAAGGCCTCGGCAGGAAACTGATGAACTTTGCCGTCCACGAACTAAAGGCCGACAAAGTTGATGTTAACGAAAACAACACCAGGGCAGTGGAATTCTACGAGCGATTTGGCTTTGATGTTTACGAGCGAACAAACAAGGACGATCAGGGAAGAGACTATCCCCTGCTGCGAATGAAACTAGTATGATCTACATAACCCAGCTTATTTACATTATCCCGGGACAGGAAGACGCCTTTGACGAATTCGAGAGCGTGGCGATGCCGATCATTCCAAAATACAATGGTCGGCTGTTGCTGCGGATAAGACCAGACGATAAGGCATTCATCGACTACAGCATCGAAAAGCCTTATGAAATTCATCTTGTTGAATTCGAATCAGAACAAGACCTCGGCAACTTCATGAGAGACGAGGAACGCAAAAAATTTCTTCACCTTAAAGAGCAATCGATCAGATCATCTGTGCTCTATAAAGGGATGCAGCTGTAATTTTGTAGTCGTTGAAAAAGTTCTTCGACTGTTGCGCAACAGCAACGATACCGGTAGCTACCAAGCCTAACAGCAGCCGCGATTCGTTGTCTGCGCCATATTTGATTTGCATTTCACCCAAAAGCTTCAACTATGAAAGTATCGTATAAACCCGCCAACTACAACTCAGTTTCTCCTTACCTTATCGTTCAGGGAGCGCAGAAGATGGCCGACCTTCTGAAAGAACTTTTTGGTGCTACAGAGCTGCGGCGTTACGATCATCCCGATGGAACGGTGCTGCACATGGAGGTGCGACTGGATGATTCCGTGATCATGCTTGCTGATTCCAATGAAAAGTACCCTCCGAATAAGACGCTCCTTCACGTCTATGTTTCCGACGTCGATGCCACCTTCGCGAAAGCGCTACAGTTGGGATGTAAGGAAATCCAAAAACCAAAAGAGCAGGAAGGCGACCCTGACCGGCGTGGCATGTTTGAAGACTTCTCCGGAAACACCTGGGCGGTAGGAACACAGGTGCGCCCAGAATAACCCTACGTCTGGCGATCCATCAGCAGTTGAGTGAACCTTCTCAGATTGTCTCTCGGAGGTGTGTCTGGGAACTGTTCCAGCAGCGAGAACGCTTTGGAGAAATAACGATCTGCTTTTCGACTTGTGAGTTGTGGGATTTTCAGCTTGTCGTATATCGCGATTACAGCTTTCACCTTTTTCTTTTTGTTGAACTTTTTCGCGTTGAGCCAATAGGTAAGTTCTTTCCTTTCAGCTGATCCGGCGCGTTCGAGGGCTTTGATGAGAAGGAACGTTTTCTTGTTGACCAGAATGTCGCCTCCGGTTTGCTTGCCGAACCGACCTGGATCGCCGTAAGCGTCCAGAAGGTCATCCCTGAGTTGAAATCCCGTGCCGATCAGCAATCCGAATTCTCGCAGGCGGTCCCGCGTTACCTGATCCGCGCCGGCGAGAATTGCACCAAGTTCAAGACTGAAGCCCAGCAACACAGCCGTCTTGTATTGTATCATCCGCAGATAAGCCGCCTCCGTCACGTTATCCGCGTTCTCAAAATGCATGTCCCATTGCTGGCCTTCGCACACTTTGGTGGCGCAGGCGTTAAAAGCTTCGATGGTCGTACGGAAGGTTTGTGGATCGAGACTGCTGAACAACTCATACACCTTCACCAGCATGACGTCGCCTGAGAGTATGGCCGTGCTGAGATTCCATTTCTCATGCACCGTAGGCTTGCCCCTACGCAGTGGTGCACGATCCATAATGTCGTCATGCATGAGGGTGAAGTTGTGAAATACTTCAACTGCAATTGCGTAGGGAAGGATCTTCTTCACATCGTCCCGGAACATGGCATAACTCAGCAACGTAAGCATGGGACGAATACGCTTACCTCCCAGACGCAGGACGTAACGTATGGGTTCGTATAGTGAGGGAGGCTGTTTACCAAAAGGCATGGCGCTGATCCGGGATTCCAGGAGGGCGCTGTAGGTTCCTAGAAAATCTTTCATCGCCGAGACTTTCTCTTTTTAGATTCGGACTTGTGAATCGTTTCAGATTGGATCTTTGGACCGACGAATACAAGATCGATGAGACGGCGATCGATGTCCGTTTTCTTTATTCGAACGGTTACGCGATCGCCAAGACGATAGACTTTTCCGGTCTTGCGACCAACGATCCGGTATTTCTTTTCATCATATTCGTAATAGTCGTCGTCAAGGTCCGACATCCGCACCATTCCTTCAACTTTCGTATCAACAATTTCCACGTACACACCCCACTCGGTCACGCCGCTGATCAAGCCGTCATACTCGCGATCCTCAGCCATCGTCATGTACTCAACCTGCTTGTACTTGATAGACGCGCGTTCAGCATCAGCAGCACGTTTCTCGCGCTCGGACGAGTGTTCGCATTTGATTTCGTATGCAGCGCGGTTGACAGAACCTCCGCCGTCAAGATAATGCTGCAGAAGCCGATGAACCATCATGTCCGGATAGCGGCGTATCGGCGACGTGAAATGCGTGTAGTGATTGAACGCGAGTCCGAAATGTCCCTTTTCCTCCGTAGAATACCGAGCCTTCGCCATCGAGCGAACAGCAAGCTGCTGCAGCACGTTCTGTTCCGGTTTTCCCTCGATCTCTTCCATTAGCTTGTTGAGCGATCGGGATATGCTGTGCGGTTCAACCTGCAGGTCGTGTCCAAACTGGCGCGCAAAGACAGCGAAGTCGTAAACCTTCTCCGGGTCCGGAAAGTCGTGAATTCGGTACACGAACGTGTTGCGTTGTGCGCCTTTCTTTTGGTTGAAGACGTATGTTGCTACCTGCTTGTTCGCGAGGAGCATGAACTCTTCTATGAGCTTGTGAGCATCCTTTCTCACCTTAGGCACAATGGCCAGCGGCTTGCCCTTCGCATCGAGTTTGAATTTTACCTCTGTCGTCTCGAAGTTCACCGCGCCTTTTGCAAAGCGTTCCTTCTTGAGCTTCTTCGCGAGTTCATTCAGTGTGAGCAGTTCTTCAGCAAATGGCCCGTTTCCGGATTCCAGGATTTCCTGTGCCTCCTCGTACGTGAATCTGCGATCTGAGTGGATGACGGTGCGGCCAAACCATTCGTTAACAATCCTCGCGTCTTTGTCGAGTTCGAAAACTGCCGAGAATGTTAGCTTATCCTCTCCAGGGCGCAACGAACAGAGGTCGTTTGAGAGTCGCTCCGGGAGCATCGGGATGGTCCGGTCGACGAGATATACTGAAGTCGCCCGATCGAACGCTTCCTCTTCAAGACTGCTGCCGGGCTTTACGTAATGCGTAACATCTGCAATGTGTACGCCTACTTCGATGTTGCCGTTGTCGAGCTTGCGGAAGGAAAGTGCGTCATCAAAATCTTTCGCGTCTTCGGGGTCAATCGTGAACGTGGGAATGTCCCGGAAATCACGGCGCTTTTTAATTTCCTCCGCTGTGATGCCGGCTTCTATGGCTGATGCTTCTGCGATGACATTCTCCGGGAACCGAAACGGCAGACCGAATTCGGCCATGATGGAGTGAATCTCCGCTTCGTTTTCTCCTGCTTTCCCCAGGATCTCAACCACTTTGGCCTCTGGACTCTTATCGCCTTCCGGCCAGGCGGTTACCTCGACAATTACTTTATCGCCTGTCTTCGCGCCGTTGACATTTTCAGGATAAATGAAAAAGTCAACGTGAATCTTTTTGAAGTCGGGTTTAACAAACGCGAAGTTGCGTGACAGCTCCAGTCTTCCCACAAACCGGTTCCGGTTGCGCTTGATAATCTCCACGACTTTTCCTTCCGGATGCTCACCATGACGAGTGGGGAAGATGGCTACGCGAACCGTGTCACCGTCAAAGGCTGACCCGAGATCACGAGCTTTCACGAAAATGTCCGGCTGATCTCCACCAGTTTCCACATAGGCAAACCGTGAACTTACGTGATCGACTTGCCCGACGACTTCCTGTAGAACCTGAACAGGCTGGTAGCTGCCGTTAGCGAGCTGTTGAAGTTTACCCTTCGCCGCCAGTTCCTGCACGGCCAACGTCGCCTGTTTCACGTCAGCCTTCTTTTTCAGGCCGAGTTTTTTTGCCAGTTGTTTGATGGTAAGGGAACCGGAGCTGCGAGCGAAAAAGTCCATTATAGCGGAAGCAAGGCCAGCCCTGTCCAGATTCCCTTTGCCTTGTTTCCTCTTCTTGCCCATCGGCTCTTATGCTCGTATAATGTTGTTTTCGTCTATGAGTGGCAGTCCGTGAAAGCGCAAGTAGACCTGTGCCAGGACGACGACGTCGCGCAGGCAGTAGGATGCTATTCTTTCGAGATCATTGTCCACATAGTAGACGCGATTCACCTGGCTTCCATCCATGCCATCCTTGCTGGAGGCAATGTTGAAGACTGCAGCCAGGAGATCAAGCGATGTATAGTGTTTGAAGTCGCCAAATTTCCACATCTCCATCGTGTCCTCATGGAGAACTTCCCACGGTTTCTTTCCTGAAAGGGTAAGTAACGATGGAAGCGTTATGCCATTGATAAGCATCCGCCTGCAGATATAGGGAAAGTCAAATTCCTTGCCATTGTGGGCGCATAACCTTGTTGTCATGGGGTCTGTGCGTTCCAGCATGCTCTTGAATGCTGACAGGAGTTGACCCTCGTTGTGATCGGAATACGCCTTGGTGCGCAGCATAAGCGTACCCTCTTCGTTTTCCACGAACTTGCCGGCACCAATGCACACGATCTTCCCGAACTCCGCATAGATTCCTGCGCGCGTGTTGAAGAGGTCGGCCTCAGTCTCCTGCGTATCCCTCCGGAAGTACGCCGACTTACGGGCCCATTGCACTTTAAGCCGTTCGTCCAGCGCATCGTAGTTCGGCGCACAGGCTACAGTTTCAATGTCGATAAAGATTACGTCGCGAAGTTCTGGCAGCATGCTGCTAAGGTATAGCGGAAATAGGGGATGACGAAATAGACTTAACGAAATCAGGAAACAAGGGGCCTACTTTGTAGAGAGGCACGGCCGTGCGTCTCCGTAGGAATGGGATCATAACTGCACCTTATTTTGTCCACTCGATCCCGAACACCTGGGCGATATGGTTCCTCAGTATGGAAGCTACTGCCTTAATGTCTGCCGGGCCACCAAGCTCCTCCGCCATCGACGTCACCTGTTTATCGCTGATGCCACAGGGGATGATGTGGTTAAAGTATTTCAGATCGGTATTGACGTTGAGGGCGAAGCCGTGCATCGTTACCCAGCGGCTGGTTTTCACGCCAAGGGCGCAGATTTTACGCGGGGCGGCTCCGTTGGTAATCCAGACTCCGGTAAGCCCGTCAATCCGATCAGCCTGTATCGAGAACTCTGCGAGGGTGAGAATGACTGCTTCTTCCAGGGAGCGCATGTAGCGGTGGATGTCCGTAAAGAAATTTTCCAGATCGAGCACGGGATACCCTACGATCTGACCGGGACCATGATATGTTATATCGCCCCCGCGGTTGATCGGGTAATATGAAGCGCCAATTCTTGAAAGGTCATCCTCCGGAACAAGAAGGTTATTGCGGTTTCCGTTGCGGCCCAGAGTGTAGACGTGCGGATGCTCAACGAACAGGATGTAGTTGTCGGTCGGCTTTTGAAGATCCGGCGGCAGCGACCTGTTGGCCAGCTTTACGTCCAGCGTCTGTTGAAAGAGACGGGTTTGGTAATCCCATGCCTGTTGGTAATCCATCAGGCCCAGGTCTTCAAAGCGGGCCTTCCGGTTGATTACGGCGTTCACTGTGATTTATCGAGCTCCTTTTTCAGGTATAACCGCGTTTCGGAGGGATCTGGTTCCACGCCGTTTTCCCTGGCCAGCCAGTACGATATCCAGTCAGTCAGGTGGAGCAGATAGTAATATTGCTCAAGAAGCGACGCACCTTCAGCCACGATATCAATGATGGGGTTGGATTTTCCTTCGAATATGCTCCGGCAGATTTCCATGCGTTTCTCGATCCGCTCATGGTCGTGATCAGAGTAGAGATAGATCACCTGCAGCATCGGCAGAATGGCTTCAGGATGTTGCCAGCCTGTCAGTTCATTGTGATTCATCTCAGGAAAGACGTTCACGTGCGCCAGGTGTTTGGAGTTTTCGTTAAGCTGCTGCTGAAAGCGCGTAGCCATAGCGTGAAGACGGGCATCGCAGTAGATAATGGGCAACTTTCCTTTGAGTTTGCGCGCGATGAGTTCAGCTTCTACCTGGATTGCCTTTTCGCCGCGGTCGATGTACTCGATCGCATTTTCTGTCTCCTTGATGAAAGCAGCGCCGATGAGATTCGTGTGGTACAACGCGTACAGGAGTGCGGTCATCATGTGCCCGATCATGTACCTGCCGCTTTCAGCGCCGGAAGGCAGCTGGATGTAGAACAGGTTGTATTCACGCGCGATGTCAAGGAGTTTGCCGCCTGACGCTACCGCGATAATACTGGCACGCTTAAGGAGCGCCTTCTGCAGTGCGGCCACGGTCTCTTCAGTATCGCCGGTGTATGAGCATGCGATGAACAATGTGTGCGGGCTCACAAACTGCGGCAGGCTGTAACTCTTGCATATGGTAATGGGAATCGGAACGCGTCCGAACGTAAGCGATTCAATGAGGTTGGCAGCGATTCCCGACGCGCCCATTCCTGAAATGACGATGTTGCGCGTGTCACTCCCCGGACGATGCAGGTCCATCGTCTGCCCCATTTTTAACGCATCGGCTAACTGTCGGGTAAATCCCTCAATGTGTTTCAATGTCGCTGACATAATCACTAATTTCCCGATTCAAAGGTATGACAATATCATGACCGATAAAATGGAAGCCGGCGCCAAAGGCGAGCAACTTGCTGCCGACTACCTGACAGGTAAGGGGTACACCATCCTCTTCCGCAACTACCGCTACGGGAAGTCGGAAATCGACCTGGTTGTACAGCGCGATGACTGGCTCGTTTTCGTAGAGGTCAAGGCGCGGACGTCGCTTGAGTACGGTCAGCCGGAGGATTTTGTCGACTGGAAGAAATCGGAAAGAATGCTGAGGGCCGCCGAGAATTTCATTTACGCGACGGACTGGCAGGGGAATGTCCGCTTTGATGTTATTTCCGTGCGATTGTGTGATCCTCCGGAGATTGTCCAACTGGAAGACGCGGTTCACTGACCGCCAACAGAAGCACGACCCGTGCGCGCGGGCGTCACGTTGTTGCGGTAAATTTCTTTCCCCTTCTCGTCCCATTCCATCTTGATATAGGCCGGGGTGCTGGTATCGAAAGGTTTCTCAGGGTAGGCGATGATGCGTTTGCGCTTCCCGTCCGGATAGTTCTCGATCCATTCGCCTACACGCTGGTCCCACTGGTATTCACCCATCACGGCGATTGTTCCGTTTTCGAAAAACCGGTAGTAGTATCCTTCCTTCTCTCCGAATTCGATGGGCGTGATCTCCTTCATCTTCCGGTGGGTGCCGGGGTCGTAGTAGGAGACGAGCGACTCGCGCGGCCAGCCCTTGTAGTACTTTTCTTTGTCGACCAGCACGCTGTCGCGGTCATACTTCATCCACCGCCCGTGCTTCGTGCCTTTGTAGAAAATTCCTTTTTCAAGGAGGACGTCGCCCTGCCTTTTCTCATAAGGTCCGTGCAGCAGCACGCCCTTTGCAGGATCGAAAGTTGAGGTCTTACGGATTTCGCGACGGGTGTAGTCGTACCAGTAAATATCGCGAACAAACGTCTCGGGTCGTTCCGGCGTTTTCAGCACGTAAAACAATTCGTACACCACACGGTCGCCAACGCCCTTCTTGGTAAATCCCTTCCGCGTCTTGATGCCGTAGAATACCTTCTTCTTGGGCTTCTTCTTTTTTTTGGGTTTGTCGGTTTCCTCCTCCTCTTTCTTGAAGTCCAGGGTTACGGGCGTATCGATCGTGAACCGCTCGTCAGGGGGCGGCCCATTCTCCTGTTGTCCGAAGGTCAGCAGGGGCAATCCAAGGGCTACAAAAAGAATCGCCTTTTTCATCACCGCATTAACGCCGCAATAGGTAACTGTGGTACGCGGAGACCCGATTTTCCCCGCTATTGCGGGTTAATTTACGGAATTTCAGGCCGTTCTAAGAAACCAGTTCGACGCTTCGCCGGATAAACCGGGTGAGATCCGCTCCTGTGAGCATATTCTGCGAAAGCAGCGCCAAATCATAGGCCTGCTTGGCGAGTTTCAGCTTGTCTTCCTCGGCCTCCGTACGGATAATCCGCTGAATGATGGCGTGGTTGGCGTTGACGGCGACATTGTAGTTGTCGGGCATGTTGCCCATGAAAGCAAATCCACCGCCGCCGAGCTTGGCCATGTCTTTCATCCGGCGCATGAATTCGCTCATGGTGATCACGACAGGAAGTTCGTCGGTTGACATCGACTCCACGGTCACCGTCATATTCTTGTTGTCGATGGCCTTTTCGAAGATGGCTTTCACCTGATCTTTCTCTTCCTGCGTGAGAACACTGTCGAGCTTTTCATCCTTGTCGATGAGTTTTTCTATCGTGTCGCTGTCGACACGACGAATGTGCGTCTTCTCCAGCTTTTGCTCAAGCGTGTTGATGAAATGATTGTCCAGTATGCCATCAAGGACCAGCACATCATATGATTTGTTCAGAGCGCTCTGAATGAAGCTGTCCTGTTTGCCTGGATCGGATGTGTAAAGGAAGATGACCTGCTTGTCTTTGTCTGTCTGCGTAGCAGCGACTTTCTCCTTGTACTCGTCCAGCGTGAAGTATTTCTTGTCGATGTTCTTCAGCAACGCAAATTCCCTGGCACGGTCGTAGAATTTCTCGTCACTGATCATGCCGTACTTGACAAAGATGCTGATGTCGTCCCACTTCTTTTCAAACTCCGTACGCTCCTTTCGGAACATATCCTGAAGTTTGTCTGCCACTTTCTTTGTAATGTGCTGGCTGATCTTCTTGACGTTGGTATCGCTCTGCAGATAACTGCGGGAGACGTTTAGTGGAATGTCTGGAGAATCTAAAACGCCATGCAGCAACATCAGGAAGTCAGGTACAACATCCTTAACCTCGTCTGTAATGAAAACCTGGCGGCTGTAGAGTTGGATCTTGTTCTTTTGGAGTTCAAAGTCGTTTTTAACTTTTGGGAAATACAGGATGCCCGTAAGCGTAAACGGATAGTCGACGTTCAGGTGAATCCAGAACAGCGGATCTTCTGAGAAGGGATATAACTCTTTGTAGAACGCGAGATAGTCTTCGTCTTTAAGATCGGCAGGTTGACGCGTCCACAGCGGGCTGGTGTTGTTGATGATCCGGTCGCGCTTTACCGTCTTATATTTGGGTTTGCCATCCTTGTCTTCTCCATCAGGTTCGCTGCGTTCCTCAGTACCGAACTTAATTTCTACAGGGAGGAACTTACAGTACTTTTCAAGAATACCCTTGATACGCCATTCATCCAGGAACTCTTCAGAATCTTTGTTGATGTGCAGGATGACGTCGGTTCCGCGTTCGGCCTTCTTTACAGTTTCGAGTTCAAATTCCGTCGAGCCATCGCAAACCCAGTGCGCCGCTTCGTCTTCACCGGCAGTGTAGGACCTTGAGATAATCTCCACCTTGTCGGCCACCATGAATGCAGAGTAAAAGCCAAGACCGAACTTTCCGATGATGTCCTTCGCATCAGTTTTGTCTTTGAATTTTTCTATGAATTCGGCCGCGCCGGAGAAGGCGATTTGATTGATGTATTTTTTGATCTCATCGGCCGTCATGCCAATGCCCTTATCGCGGACGGTGATCGTTTTCTTTTTCTTGTCGAACTCGACTTCGATGCGGACGTCTCCGAGTTCGCCCTGATATTCACCCAGGGAAACCAGTTTCCGAAGTTTTTGAGTCGCGTCTACAGCATTGGAGACCAGTTCGCGGAGGAAGATTTCATGATCAGAGTAGAGAAACTTCTTGATGATCGGGAAAATGTTCTCCGTATGAATAGAAATGGTGCCTTTTTCTGCAGTTGCCATAGGTCGTTTTCAGGTTAAAGATGCGTGAGGGCCGATTTTCAAAAACTATTCCAGCAGACTGTTGGCTGACAGGTTGGCAGGATCAGCGAAGGCGTTCCGAGCTCCTTACCAGGCGTTCATCTTTCCGTATGAAGTAGTTGGCAGCCAGGTTGCAGATGGCAGCGAAGATGGGCAGGTACATGCCCAGTCCGTATCCTCCACCTTGAAATTCTGAAAGCAACTGGCTCGCAAAGTAGACCGAAGCGGCGAGCACCCCTACGAGAACCAGGGAATTCAGGGCGCCCAGCTTGATCTGAAGTATCCGGTTTTTGTAACGGGTAATGGACATCGCCGCCAGTGTGATGGAAGCGACAGAAAGAATGGCGATGAGCGTAAAGGGAAAGTATTGGTATTCCGCACCTCGTATCAGATAAAAGGGTGTGAGGACGGTGTCACCCGATTCTGCGCGGATCGACCAGATGGGCTGTACCAGCGAGACAAGTAAGGCGATGACGATCAGCGCCAGAAATACGGTCTGGATTCTTTGCCACATAGTACGGTTCCTTTAACTTTCCGGGCCAAAGTTAAGGTAATGTGCGCTATTTCTTCGAGGTTTCTTATGTCGGAACGCGCTATGCCGGCTGGCAAAGCCAGAACAACGCCCTGGGTGTGCAGGCCGTCATTGAAAACGCGCTGTCCACTGTATTGAGGGAACCCATAGCCATAGTAGGCAGCGGCCGCACCGATGCAGGCGTCCATTGTGAGCAGCAGTTCTTTCATGCAGACATCAGCCGGGCTTTCGACGTGGAAAAGCTTCAGGTTCGACTAAACTCCTTCCTCCCTCCGGATATTTCCATTCGTTCTATTCGGGCTGTGATCCCTGAAGGGCATGCGCGATATTCGGCCCGGTCGCGGACCTATGAATACCGAATTGCGCTCGTGAAGAATCCCTTTCTTGAAGGCTTCGCCCTTCGATGGCACCGGCCACTGGATATACAAACCATGAACCGCGCTGCTGCGTTAATAGTGGGAACGCACGACTTTACCGCCTTCAGCAAGGTGAAAACAGACGTAAATCACTTTATTTGTGACGTCAGGTCAGCTGACTGGAAACTCAGCGGCAGCATCCTGACGTTCAGGATTACGGCAAATCGCTTCCTCAGGGGCATGGTGAGGGCATTGGTTGGAACACTCCTGGATGTCGGGAGCGGCAAGCTCTCGATCTCTGATTTTTCGGATATTATCAAATCGAAAGATCGGCGCAAGGCGGGTGCAAATGCACCGCCACACGGACTGTTCCTGATGCGCGTAACATATCCCAGGTCCGTGTTCGTGCCAGCTAAATCCGGCAAGTAGTGGAGAAGGAACAGATCAGCAGCGGCAATATTATCGACTTCAAGGTTCTGCGGCGATTGCTTGCTTTCGTAAAGCCTTATCGTTTCAGATTCGGGTTGGTAATCTTCCTGACGGTCGTCCTCGGAATTCTCTCTCCCCTCCGTCCTGTTCTCATTCAATACACACTTGACCACGATGTGGCAGTCGGCGACTACGATGCCATGGTCTTTATGATCATGGTATTGATCGGCCTGCTGCTGGTTCAGTCTATCGCACAATACATTCACACGTACGTTTCGGGGTGGCTTGGACAACAGGTCATACGCGACATCCGGTCGCAACTGTACAAACACATTGTCCGACTGAGGCTTCGCTTCTTCGACCGCACACCTATCGGACGATTAGTAACACGGACGATCTCCGACGTTGAAACGCTGTCGGATGTGTTCAGCGAAGGCCTTGCGGCGATGGCGGGCGACTTGCTTCAAATCATTTTCATTCTGGGCTTCATGTTCTATGAAGATTGGAGGTTGTCGCTGGTAAGTTTGTCGACCATTCCACTTCTTCTGCTAAGCACTTACATCTTCAAGGAAAAGATTAAGGTTGCCTTCAACGATGTTCGCAATGCGGTGTCTAACCTCAACGCGTTTGTCCAGGAACACATTACGGGGATGAACGTCGTGCAAATCTTTGGAAGCGAAAAGAGTGAGTTTGAGAAATTCAAAGCCATCAACAACGAACATCGCCAAGCCAACCTGCGATCTGTTCTCTATTACTCAGTGTACTATCCTGTAGCGGAAATCATCGCGGCGGCGGGAATCGGGCTGTTGGTGTGGTACGGCGCGAAAGGAGTCATTCACACAGAAATAACTGGCATTACGATAGGCAAGCTGATAGCTTTCATCATGTACATCCAGATGTTCTTCCGCCCCATCCGAATGATCGCCGACCGGTACAACACGCTGCAGATGGGCATCGTAAGCACATCGAGGATTGTCAATCTGCTCGACAACAAGGAGAACGTACAGGCTACTGGTACACATCGTCCGGAATCGATACGCGGCGAGGTGAAGTTCGAGCATGTGTGGTTCGCGTATAATGATAACGAGTATGTTCTTCGCGATATCAATCTTGAAATCCGCGAAGGCGAAACCGTAGCGCTCGTTGGCGCGACCGGTGCAGGCAAGTCTTCTGTCATCAACCTGCTCAATCGCTTTTATGAAATTCAGAAAGGTCGTATTACGATTGACGGCGTCGACCTGAATGAATACGATCTCGGATTTCTGCGGCGCAACATTGGGGTTGTGCTGCAGGATGTCTTCCTCTTTTCCGATTCGATCTTCAACAATATTGCCTTGGGCAATCCCGATGTGACGGAGGAGATGGTGTGGCATGCCGCTGACCTTGTCGGAGCACGACGATTTATTGAACGCCTTCCGGGCAAGCTTTCCTACAATGTCATGGAACGGGGGTCGACACTCTCCGTCGGGCAGCGTCAATTGATATCATTTATCCGCGCCATGGTGTACGATCCGCGAATCCTCGTACTTGACGAAGCGACGTCTTCCGTTGACCATGAAACTGAGGAGATGATTCGTGAGGCTATCGACAAAATGATGAGTGGACGGACCGCCATTGTAATCGCACACCGGCTGTCGACCATCCAGCGGGCGGACAAGATTATCGTTCTGGACAAGGGCGAAATCAAGGAAGAAGGTACTCACGAAGAATTGCTTCTCCGAGAGGGTTATTACGCCCAACTCCACCGGATGCAGTACAAAGAATTCGTTTGAACGAACCACACTACCACCAGTCGTTTTGAGCCATTTTGGCGGCCTGAAAGGCCGTATCTTAGAGGTTCAAATGTTGGCGCGTATAGTGCTCATATTGGCCGGATTGGCATTTTTTTCTCCGGATTTCCCCTGTTTTGCCCAAAACTCCAAAGGGAAGCGGTCTGGCAGCATGTATTCTATGGACAAAAGACGGGACCGCAACAAGATCATATGCCCTGTTTTTGAACCTTCCCGCTATCCTTATCACGGCATTGGGCTCAAGCTGGGGGACCCTTTCGCCATCACCTACAAGTATTACATGAGCGAGCGCTTTGGGATAGCGGTCGACTTCGGCAAAAGCGCCAGCGGACTCTACAATCGGTATTATCGGGAGAAATTCTACGAATACATTGATATTGACACGGCCAGTGAAGGCGCGAGCCTGGACTACCTGTCACACCGGATAAATTACGATTGGGTAGCGGAGCTTAAATTTCTCTGGCACGTCGATGCGAAGGGAATAACGCCCGGACTAAAGATGTACTTTGGCGTGGGTACCGAGATACGGAACACACAGATCGATTACCAATATTACTTCACCAGCGTCGTAAACGGTACTGAAGTCAACCGGCTCGGATCCTTCGAGCGTCAACGCAATACGTTTGGCCCCCAGGTATCAGTAGGTATTGAATACTCATATTTCCAGATTCCTGTTTCAGCGTTTATGGAGGTAGAGCTGTTCCACGACATCTCTCTTGACCCTGGCTGGCAACGCTTCCAGGGAGGCGCCGGACTGCGGTACATTTTTTGATCCCTTTTCATGCTGTTTACGTACAATAGCTTCGTAACTGGTTCTATAGCTATGAGGAAGGTTATTCTTTTATTATTACCTGTTCTTTTTTTTAGTGCAACGTGGGCACAGGACCACAGCATGGGGCTTCGGCTTGGCGATCCCATTGCGCTTACCTATAAGAGACAACTCCGTACCAACCGCGCCGTAGAATTCCTGCTTGGAACGGCTTCACGCGAGTGGCGCAAAGACTATCACAGAAAATCGTTCTACGAGTACTCGAAGTACGACGGATATAATTATATCAATCACCGTCTCGATAACCCCGTCTATCTCCAGGCGCGTTACCTGCTTCATTACGACATACCTGTGGAAGGAATGGAAGGCAAACTGCAATGGTACTGGGGCCCCGGTGGTATGTTGAAGTTTGGTAAGATTGAATACCGTTACCGTGAGCGCCCGCCCGACAATGGCGCCCGCACGGATGTTCGGAATACGATTGACTTCGGGCCAGAGATCATCGGAGGTGTAGAGTACACCTTTGAAGACACACCGTTGAATGTGTTCGGCGAATTAAGTGTCCTCCTGGAAGTTGCAGACCGGCCGCTGACGCTCCAGTTGTTTGGTGCAGTTGGTGCGAGGTTTCTGTTGAGGAATTGAAGGCCTTTCGTGGGCTCAGGCACGGGTTCGGTTTGCCCGAATTGATTTGGAAACTGTCAACTCTTAATTTTCACCGACCTCGTCTGTCAGCATCTGCTTTTCGTAGAGGCTCTTGTAATATCCGTTCTGCTCCATCATCGTATCGTGCGTTCCTTCTTCGACGATCTTTCCGTCGGCGAGGACGATGATTTTGTCTGCAAGCTTCGCGGAGGAGACGCGATGTGAAATGATGACGGTTGTTCGATTTTCCATGATGCGTTTCATGGAGTTTAGGATCGTGTTTTCAGTTTTTGTATCGACGGCTGACAACGCATCGTCGAGGACAAGAATGCGCGGATCCCGGATGATGGCGCGTGCAATGGAAACCCTTTGCTTTTGTCCCCCTGAAAGGGTGATGCCGCGCTCACCAACGCGGGTCCTGAAGCCTTCAGGGAAGGACATGATATTCTCGTACACATCGGCATCTTTGGCCGCCTGGATAATCTTTTCCTGATCAGGGGAATCAAGTCCGAAACCGATGTTGTTCGTCAGTGTATCACTGAAAAGGAATACATCCTGCGGAACAAATCCCATTTGTTTTCTCAGTGAGGTGAGATCGTAGTCCTTGATAGGAATATCGTCAATGAAGATTTCGCCTTCCGTGACATCGTAAAGCCGGCCGATCAGATTCGCTACTGTACTCTTACCTGATCCCGTAGTTCCAATGATTGCCAGCGACTCACCCGGGTTAACCGTGAAGGACACATTTGAAAGCGCGCGAATGCCCGTATCGGGATAGGTAAAGCCTACATTGAGGAATTCAATTTTGCCTTCTATGGGACGGTTGATGTTTTTGAGTGATACGATATCGCTCTTTGTGTTGAGGAATTCGTTGATCCGCTTTTGTGATGCTTCGGCGCGTTGCACGAGACTGCTGGTCCATCCAAGTGATGCCACGGGCCATGTGAGTAGATTCACGTAGAGAATAAACTCGGCAATGTGACCAAACCCCAACGGACCGCTGATTACCTCGGCGCTCCCTGCGTATACGGTGAGAATTGTGCTGAGTCCGATCAAACCGAGTATGAGCGGGAAGAAGAACGACTGAACAACCGTCAGTTTCAGGGATTTCTTTCGATAAGCTTCGGTCTCTATATCGAAGCGACCGATCGATTCAGCCTCGCGGTTGAATGACTTCAGCACACGGATGCCACTGAATGCCTCTTGTACGAACGTTGATAGTTTCGACTGACTTCGCTGAATTTCATCCGAACGACGCTCAATAATATTATTGACAAAGTAGATGCTGAAAGAGAGCAGTGGTAGTGGCAACAGCGAATAGAGCGTTAGTTTGGGACTGATGTGGATCATCAGCGGGATAAGGATCAGGAACAATGTAAGCAGGTTGATGCCATACATGATGGCAGGACCGAGATACATTCTCACGCGGCTGACATCTTCCGATATCCGGTTCATGAGATCGCCCGTGTTGTGCCGGCGGTAGAAACTCAGAGGAAGCGTCTGGTAGTGTTCGAAAATCTCGTTCTTGAGATCGTATTCGATGTGACGCGACATCACAATCAGCGTCTGCCGGACGAAGTATAGAAATAAGCCCCGAAGAAGCGCCATAAGCAGGATCAGTCCGGCGTACACCAGTATCGAGAAGGCAAAAGCGCCAAAGTACTTTTCCTGCAGGTTCAGCGATCCAAACGATCGATGCAGGTTGATGTTATCGACTACCAGGTCAATAGAATGGCGCACAAGCGGGCCGGGGATCACCTGAAAAATATTGGAAATAATGGTGAAAATCGTCCCCAGAATAAGGTGCCACTTGTATTTAAGGAGGTATTTGTTGAGATAACGTAACGCCTTCATCCAATTGACCGTACCGATCAGTTATAATACGGACCCTGCAAGGTAGGGTTCCCTGGACAAATGGAAAAGTCCTTCGACAGGCTCGGGAACCATCCTTCGACAGCTCAAGAAGTGATTAGCAGATTGCGATTACACTAATACCAATTTCCGCGATCCTTTGGGTTCATACAACCTATGCTGTATTTTTGCGCGAATTCGTTCTTTGATCTTCATGCTGAACAGGAGGAATCTTCGAATCAAGGTAATGCAGAGCCTTTTCGCGTTGCATCAATCGCGAGAAGCGAACTATCAGCTTGCGTTTGACCGCGTACGTGACCGGTTCACTCCTGACCTGAATTCGATGGAGGTCCAGGACCGCGAGTTGCTGGCTGCCCAGAGCCAGCGTGCGACAAAAGCACTCGCCCAGGCTTTTGAAGAGGAGCAACGTCGGTTTGACTCTGATGACGATGCCGTGTCTGCCGCTGTGCGGGAAGCGTTGTCAGCCTACGACGAACAATGTGCGCGTGACAAGCGAACGTATCGCGTGCAAATGGTTCGAGAAGCTGAGCGCATTTATCACCACTACATAGCAGTATTAAGCCTGGCTGCCGCCATGGCAGGCGTAGCCCGATCCGATCGCAAAGTTTCGCATACAAATTTCCTGAACAACGCCTGGATAAGGGCGTTGGAGAACAGTAAAGAGTTACAGGAACAGACTCGTAAGTTGAACCAGGGTTGGGACGGTCGTATGCAGCAGGTGAAAATCTGGTTTCGCGATGTTGTGCGAGTGGATCCGGAATACCTGGCGAACCTGGATCGCAAAGACGTTTCTCCGACCGATCAGAGGAAATTTGCCAATTACTTTGTTCGGAAAATCCTGTTGGGCAAGAATGCAATCAGCGACTACTTCGGTGAAGCCGTGATTGGTTGGGCGGAAGACCGTGAAATCGTGCAAGGGATGGTTGAAAAAACCATCAAAGCATATGACCCTTCCAAACAGGATCAGATTTCCCTTCACACCTTGTCAGTCAATTGGGATGAAGACAAGGATTTCATCGAAAGATTGTATAACGAAGCAGCCGACCTGGCCAAACCGTACGCCGATCTTATCGCAAACAATACACGCAACTGGGAAGTAGACCGATTGCCGCTCACCGACAAGATTATCCTGGAAATGGCAATCGCCGAAATCCTGAATTTTCCCAACATACCTGTCAAGGTTTCCATCAATGAATACATTGAGTTGGCCAAGAACTATAGTACACCCAAAAGCCGCCAGTTTGTAAATGGAATTCTTGACGTAATTGCCCGCGAATTGAATGAGTCAGGCGCCGTTCGTAAAAGTGGTCGGGGACTTATCGACAACAAGTAATGTCGTTCGACCCGTCAAAACGACGGTCTTTGGCACGCAGGTTGTTAAAATATCCCAAATTCTTGATTTTGCGTTTTGACGCGTGTTAAATTTGAAAATTATGAGCAAAAGAGGTGGAAACTCGTTCTTTGCTTTTCTGGCAGGTGTAGCCGCCGGAGCTGTTCTCGGTGTTTTATTTGCACCCGATAAAGGTTCGAGCACACGGGAAAAGCTTTCGTTTCAGCTGGACAAGTATCGCAAGATGCTTGAAGAGTTGATTGATGATTTTGTATCCGGTCGCGAAACGCCCCTGACATCCGAGGCAAAGTCGCAAGGCCAGAAGGTTGTGGACGAGGCGAAGAATAAAGCGGAGCGATTGCTCGAAGATGTCGACGAACTGCTGGAACAAATCCGGGGAAAAAAGAATTAAGGAGGAGTTAACGAAGTATCAAATACGGATAAGACATGAAAAAATTGCTTGGACTTGCACTATTGTCCCTTTCGCTTGTGGTGCTGGTATCGTGCCGGGACAAAGAAGCTGAAAAACGGATCGCACAGCTGGAAGCCCGCATCGCTGAACTGGAAGGTAAAGGTTCCGGCGTACCTACAGGCCCCACAACTACGGCGGCTGTACCTGAAACCAAGCCGGAAGGCCCTCTTCCCGTTATGGAGTTTGCCACACTCGAACACGATTTCGGAACCATCAATGAAGGTGACGTAGTGGAGTACACCTATAAGTTTAAGAATACCGGTGAAGCGCCCCTGATCATCCAAAGTGCGCAGGGTTCGTGTGGTTGTACAGTCTCTGATTGGACCAAGGAACCTGTTCCCGTTGGGGGCGAAGGTTTCGTGACGGCGAAGTTCGATTCCAAGGGTAAACCCAACATTCAGAACAAGACCGTAACCGTTACAGCGAACACCTGGCCAAAGCAAACCGTGCTTCGTTTCAAGGCGATGGTGGTGCCAGCGACGGCATCCCGCTGATAAGGGAACTAAAGAATATTCAAAGTCCCGGCCTGCCGCCGGGACTTTTTTTGTGCCTGCTGATCCCATTTACACCAAATGTGTAACTTAGCGGTTCGTTAAAATCCGATTTATGCACACCATCATACTACAGGCACAGCCACAAGGTGGACAGTATACACAACTGTTGTTCTTTGTTGGTATCATTTTCGTGTTCTACTTTTTCATGATCCGGCCTCAGCAAAAGAAGGCCAAGGAACAAAAGAAGTTTATCGAGGAAGTGAAGAAGGGCGACTACGTGGTGACCATTGGAGGAATGCACGGCAACATAGTCGAGATCGAAGGGGAGACCGTGATCCTCGAAGTAGAAAAGGGTGGGCGTATTCGTCTTAACAAGGCGGCAATCTCTATGGAGGCGACTCGTGCTGCCCGGAAATAGGGAGGACGGTGCCAATGTAGTTTAGGCATCGGGACTATGCGGTTTGTCAATTCCATATTTCGTCTGCTTCATGTCAATAAAAAGAATTGGAAGGCAATCGCGCTCTGCGTACTTGCGGCAACGATCTTCTGGTTTCTTGATTCGCTGAACGACAACTACACGGCGAACGTCAACTTTCCCCTGAAATTCGAATTCAACGAGGAAGCGTACATACCCGTTGAGCCACTACCTGACCGCCTTACGATTAATGTCTCGGGCATGGGCTGGGACTTGTTCCGAAGAAGCGCCGGACTTCGCGTAACGCCTTTGGTAATTCCACTCGACCGACCCTCGTCGATACACAAGATCGTGGGCAGCACACTGCCGGCGCTGTTCTCTGATCAGGTGGAAGGGTTGCAAATCAACTTCGTTGTCAACGATACCATTTATCTAAACATCGAGCCGCGCGATCGAAAATGGTTAAGGCTTCGGGTCGACTCCGTCGAACGCTTCCTTCGTCCCGGATACGGTGTCGTTGGTCCTGTCAACATTCGCCCCGATTCGGTACTGGCGGACGGACCGCTATCTCATATATCCGAACTTAAGCGTTCATTGTCGCTTACGCTGGAACACACAAACATCGACGAGAACTACGACGAGGAAGTGGAAGTCTCCGTTTCCAACCGACCGCTGATTACGTTCAGACCGGCTACGGTGCGTGTAAGCTTTCAGGTTGAAGAGTACGTGGAGGTGACCGATTCAGTAAGGCTCGTACTCGTTAACCTTCCCGAATCGGCGAAGCCGGATCTACAGGTTGATAAGCTGCCCGTCACACTAAGGGTACGACGAAGCCTCGCGGAAAATCTGGAATGGGATTCGTTGCGAGCCGTCGTGAACCTTAAAGGCTTCAAGGGAGGAAAGATTACAGCGGAACCGGAAGTGGCGGGATTGCCGGGTGACGTTAAAGTGATAGAAATCGATAGCGTCCGCATCACCTATTGAGGGCTATGAGCACGTACCAGGTTGGGCTTACAGGTGGGATAGGCGCAGGCAAGAGCGTTATTGGGAGAATATTCGCATTGCTTGGCGTTCCCGTCTACGATTCCGACAGCCGGGCGAAATATGTAATGACCACCGATGGAATTCTGATGTCCAACATCCGGAAAGAATTCGGAGAATTGTCATTCAATCCGGATGGAACATTAAACCGGTCTTATCTAAGTGACCTGGTTTTCCGAAACCCGGATCAACTGGAAAAACTGAACCGGCTTGTCCATCCACGCGTCGCAGCCGACTACGGGGACTGGGTTGCGGAGCATGCGCATCATGACTATGTGATCAAGGAGGCTGCATTGTTGTTCGAGTCAGGATCGTATAAACAATTAGATCATATCGTCCTCGTTGTAGCACCCGAACCCCTTCGAATCAATCGCGTTGTGAGCCGCGACCGGGGAAGAACCGCGGATCAGGTTCGCAGGATTATGGCACAGCAATGGAGTGATGACGAAAAAATAAGACGGGCAGATTCCGTTATCCGAAACGATGAATCAGCGCTGGTCATTCCCCAGGTTCTTAGTCTTCACGAGAAATTCAAGGCACGTTCCGCTTGACGGGAAACGTGATGCTGACAAAGGAAATGTACTATGGGAAGATATCTGTTGTTTGCGTGCGGAATTGGTTCAGTACTCTTTTTCTCGTGCAGCGCGAAAAAGGATGGCCCTATTGCTGCCAGAGCACGTGGGCCTGTACAAGCCGATGGATTTCTCGTTCAGCCCAGATCGGTGAGCGAAACCGTGGAAGTGCCTGGCACACTGTTGCCTGAGGAGGAAACCGATATCCGCGCCGAAGTCAGCGGACGCGTCGTTCTACTCGACATACCCGAAGGCAAGGTTGTCCCTAAAGGCAAACTGCTCGTAAAACTTTTCGATGGCGATCTGCAGGCTCAGCTGAGGAAGCTTGAAGTGCAATTGCAAATCGCACAGAAGTCGGAAGAGCGACAAGCCGAGTTGTTGAAGATAAACGGTATCAGTCAGCAGGACTACGACCTGGCACAACTCAACGTAGAAAATCTGAAGGCCGATATCGAAGCGACGCGCATTGCGATCGCGAAAACAGAAATACGCGCTCCCTATAGTGGCAAGCTTGGACTTCGTCGCATCAGCCTGGGATCTTACCTCTCTCCCAATGACATTGTCACCAGCATCAGACAGGTAGAACGCCTGAAGCTGGAATTTGCTATTCCGGAAAAATATGCGAAGGCTGTTGGCCCTGGCGATAAAGTTCGCTTCCGTGTGGACGGAGGAAACCAATGGCACGAGGCGACGGTAATGGCGACTGAGAACAGCGTTGACGAAACCACCAGGACGCTTACCGTGCGGGCACTGGTGAGGGAAGGGCACCGGGAGCTCGTGCCCGGTGTTTTTGCTAAGGTGAACCTGCAGCTTGGGCGAACTGACAACGCGCTGATGATTCCGACGCAGGCAGTGATTCCCCAGGCACGCGGAAAGCAGGTCATCATTTACTCTGGCGACAGCATACAGTTCCGGGAAGTGGAAACCGGAATACGGGACTCAGCCTATGTCCAGATTACTCAGGGACTTCAGGCCGGCGACACCGTAATCATCAGCGGACTCATGGCAATCCGCCCGGCATCGAAGGTAAGGCTCGACAAAATCCTGACTTACCAGTAAGAGAAATAAATCCGTCAAAAACAGTTAGATTAACTGTATGAATATTTCAGAGCTGAGTTTGCGCCGGCCCGTGCTCGCCACCGTGATGAGTATTATTCTCGTCATCTTTGGCGTAATCGGACTTTCCCGCCTCGGCGTACGCGATTATCCGGTAATCGACCCGCCCACCATCAGCGTCCGTACCTCCTACTCAGGCGCCAATGCTGACATCGTTGAGTCCCAGATAACCGAGCCTCTTGAAAAGGCCATCAATGGCATTGCCGGTATCCGCAATATTTCATCCGCATCGAGCGTCGGCGTAAGTTCCATCGATATTGAATTTGAACTGGGCGTCGATCTGGAAGCGGCAGCGAACGATGTGCGCGATAAAGTATCACAAGCAGGTCGTAGTCTTCCGCAAGACCTCACCAGCCCACCTGTCGTTTCTAAGGCGAATGCCAATCGCGACGCGATTATCTCGATGACCGTTCAAAGCAGCACCAAAAATCCGTTGGAGCTGACTGAGTATGCAACAAACAATCTCGTCGAACGCCTCCAGACCATCCCCGGTGTGAGCAGCGTTCAGATTTGGGGTGAGCGGAAATTCGCGATGCGCATCTGGCTGGATCCTGCTAAGCTCAGCGCATATGGACTCACAGCGCTTGATGTTCAGCGCGCCCTCGATCGTGAAAACGTCGAACTTCCGTCAGGGAAGATCGCTGGTACTTCGACCGAACTTACCGTCCGCACCTTTGGCCGCTTGTTTACCGAAGAGGAATTCAACAATGTTATAATTCAGTCATCGCCGACCGGTGACATTCGTTTGAAGGATGTTGGCCAGGCTGTTCTGGGTCCGGAGAATGAAGAAACGGTATTGCGCGAAAGCAATGTGGTCATGGTCGGCCTTGCTATCGTGCCTCTGCCCGGCGCCAACTTCGTCGCGATCGCAGATGAGTTCTACAAGCGGATGGAGCAGATTGAGAAGGATGTCCCCGAAGATATCAAGCTGAACATTGCGATGGACCAGACAGTGTTCATCAAACGTTCCATCAGCGAAGTGGAGGAAACACTGGTCATCGCGATTATCCTCGTGGTGTTAGTAATCTACTTTTTCTTCCGCGACTGGAGAATTGCCGTACGGCCACTCATCGATATTCCGGTAGCTTTGATCGCTACGTTCTTCATCATGTACGTGAGCGATTTTTCCATCAATGTCCTGACAATGTTGGGTGTTGTTCTCGCAACCGGTTTGGTCGTTGACGATGGAATTGTCGTGACGGAAAATATCTACAAGAAGCTCGAAGGTGGAATGAACAAATACCAGGCAGCTCTGTATGGGTCGAAGGAAATTTTCTTTGCCGTCATATCGACTTCCATAACGCTCGCCATAGTGTTCCTGCCCATCTTGTTCCTGCAGGGATTTGTCGGCCGCTTGTTCCGTGAGTTTGGCGTTGTCATCGCTTCTGCAGTGCTTATCAGTGCGTTTGTATCGCTGACCCTCACGCCTGTGTTGAGCGTGAAGCTCACGCGCAGCCATCACAAACACTCCTGGTTCTATCGTGTCACCGAGCCGTTCTTCTCTGGAATGGAACGTGGCTACCAGCGGCTGCTCGCAGGCTTTATGAAAGTTCGGTGGGTGTCGCTGATTATCATTGCTGCGTGTCTCGGCGTCGCTGGATTCATTGGAAGTCAATTGCAATCGGAGCTTGCTCCTTTAGAGGATCGCAGCCAGTTCAGACTCCGGCTGTCAGCGCCTGAGGGCACGTCGTACGATTACATGGATGCGTACGTGCAAAAGCTGGTTGATTTTATTACTGACTCGATACCGGAGTACAGGATCGCCTTGTCCGTGACTTCACCCGGATTTTCCGGCGCAGGTGCTGCGAATTCAGGATTCATCCGGGTGACGTTGGTGGATCCGGACGAACGTGAGCGTTCGCAATTCGAGATTGTCGAAATGGTGAACCGAAACCTTCACCGCTTCCCGGAAGGTCGTGCGTTTGCAACACAAGAGCAGACGATCCAGGTGACACGGTCAGGCGGCTTGCCGATCCAGTTCGTCTTGCAGAACAACAATTTCGAGAAGCTCAAGGAAGTCTTGCCGAAGTTTCTCGCAGCTGCAGAACAACACCCCGTGCTTGAGGGTGTCGATTCCGATCTGAAATTCAACAAGCCGGAACTCAGGGTGCAAATCAATCGCCTCAAGGCAACGCAGCTTGGTGTGAGCGTGCAGGACATCGCACAGACGCTCCAGCTGGCTTACAGTAATTTGCGATTTGGCTATTTCACCCGGGACGGTAAGCAGTACGAGGTGATCGGCCAGGTGACGAGAATCAACCGGGATGATCCGGACGACCTGAAGAGGTTGTATGTGAGAACCCGATCTGGCGATTTAGTGTCCATCGATAACCTGGTAACTGTTGAGGAATCGACAACCCCGCCCGCGCTTTATCACTTCAATCGCTATCGCTCGGCTACTGTGTCAGCAGGCCTTGCTCCCGGCATGACGATTGGTGACGGTATTAGAGCGATGGAGGAGATTGCTGCTGAGCTACTCGACGATACGTTCAATACCTCACTTGCGGGTGTGTCGCGCGACTTCGCAGAGAGCTCCAGTAACACATCGTTCGCTTTCGTACTGGCACTCGTTCTGGTGTATTTGATCCTCGCAGCTCAGTTTGAAAGTTTCATCGATCCGCTCACGATTCTCTTTACCGTGCCGCTGGCTGTTGCAGGTGCGTTCATATCCCTGTGGATGTTCGGGCAGACCATCAACATTTTTTCGCAAATTGGGATGATCATGCTAATTGGATTGGTAACGAAGAACGGAATTCTGATCGTTGAGTTTGCCAATCAGCGTCGCGATGCGGGGCTGTCGAAAATGGAAGCTGTGCTGGAAGCGTCGCGTTTGCGTCTTCGTCCCATCCTCATGACGAGCCTGACAATGGTGTTGGGTACGTTGCCCATCGCCATCTCGTTGGGGGCAGCCTCGACGAGCCGGCAACCCCTGGGTATTGTTGTTGTCGGAGGTATACTCTTCTCACTTATTCTGACCCTTTTTGTGATACCTGCGATTTACTCCTACCTGTCACGACCGCGGAAGCATGTTGAATTTGACAAACGGGTGGCAGAACCGGCCACTGAACTGGTGTATGAAAGTTAGCCAACGGGCGGGACTCGTATTGATCCTTGCTGTACTCACGCCTTGCCTGAAGGCGCAGCAGATGGTTACCCTCAATGATGTTATCCAGTTATCACTGGAAAAGGACTACGGAATTCATCTTGCCCAGAATGCGCTGTCAGCGGCAGAGACCGATGAGCACTATTCCTTTGGAGCATTGCTGCCCCGGATCAACGCAACGGCGAGCAAGACCTGGAACAATAACAACCAGAAGCAGCTGCTCCCAGATAACACGGAACGAAAGCGCGATGGCATCAAGTCTGAAAACATCAGTGCGTCAGCGCAGTTGCAATGGCTGCTGTTTGATGGTACACGGATGTTCGCTGCCCGTGAACGCATCTCAGAGATTGCCGAGCAGGGCGAACTGCTTTTGCGCGATCAGATGGTGAACACTGTCGCGTCCGTAATCAACAACTACTATTTTATTGTCGCGCTTAAACAACAGCTGAAAGCAACCCAGGAACAAATGGCCGTCAGCGAGGAGCGCGTCAAACTGGCTGAACTGAAGTTGGAAGTGGGTACGGGAGGCAAGCCTGAGTTGCTTCAGGCAAAAATCGACTTGAATTCGCAGCGGAGGCAGGTTGTCGAGCAACGAACTGCCATCCGGCAGGTCAAGGATCAGTTGAATGGCCTGGTGGGCATGCAGCTCCCGGCAGACTTCGATGTGGCGGACACGATCATCATAGACCTCACGCTCGACCGCGAGGAAATTATCAGCGAGATCACCCGGCGGAACTTCGAACTGCAGGCGCTGAAGAAAAACATTCATATTTCACAACTTGCGATCAGAGAGCGCAAAGGCGAACTATATCCCTTCCTGTACTTTAATTCAACCTACAACTTCAGCAAGACAGAAAACGAAGTAGCGATCAACAACTTCACGCCCCTTTTCAATCAAAACCAGGGATTCAACTACGGTTTTTCTTTGACCGTCCCAATTTTTAATGGATTTGATGCGCGCAGACGCGTGCGTTTAGCCCACATTGATGCACAACGCCAGCAGATTATCTATGATCAGCGACAAACGGAGGTGCTGATTGAAGCGAACAATGCCTTCGACAACTACCAGAATGCACGCGAGGTGATGCTGATCAGCGAGGAGACAGTAGCACTTGCACAAGAGAACGTCCACATAGCGCTTGAAGGATTCAAACGCGGCGTTACTACTTTCATTGAACTTCGGACGGCACAAATCAGTCTTGAGGCAGCCTACACCGAACTCATCACCGCGCGGTACAATGCTAAGGTCGCTGAGACTGAGCTTTTGAGGTTGTGCGGCCGATTGGTTCAGACCGTTCCCGGCGAAATGTGATGATTCCAGTCCAAAACCTTTACCGCAGAGGCACAGAGCTGCACTGAGTTACAGAGTGGTTAAACCTAAGAATCACTTCCGGGTCAAATCGGCGAACAGGCTGTTGAATATCGCCAGAATCAGACTAAACGCCAGGCCCCACCAGAAGCCATCGACTTCAAATCCGGAAGGCACGATAGCGTCAACCAGGAGCACGATCAATACGTTTATGACGAGGAGAAAAAGCCCGAAAGTCAGAATGGTTACGGGAATGGTCAGCACTATGAGAATGGGCTTTATGAACATGTTCGCTAAAGAAAGAAGCAGGGCGACAAGCAGGGCGTAGCCGTAATTTGCAACATGCACACCCGGCAGGAGGTATGCCGTTAACAGAACGGCCAATCCCGATAGAAGAAATCGGACAATGGAATTCATCGGCGGAATGGTTGATCGGTCATGGAAAATTCGGGTAGGGAGGTATTCACATGGAAAGATAGAGAATGATTCGCTAATTTTCAGGGGCCATGTACGCTATTGTGGACATCGAAACGACGGGGGGCTATGCCGGGAACCATAAGATAACCGAGATAGCGATTTATCATCACGACGGCCTGCGGATTACAGATCGGTATCATACCCTCGTCAATCCCGGACGGCACATCCCCGCATACATCACGGGCCTCACCGGTATCACGCACGAAATGGTTTGGGATGCACCTTCGTTTCCGGAGATTGCTCACATTGTATATGAGCAGTTGAAGGACAAAGTATTCGTTGCCCACAACGCCCATTTCGATTACTCTTTCCTTCGGCAGGAATTCGAAGAGGTTGGAATATCGTACCGTGCCAAAAAGTTGTGTACCGTTCGTTTGAGTCGGCGCATCGTTCCCGGGTTGCGGTCGTATAGCCTTGGCCGACTTGCTGAGAGCCTCGGTATTGAAATCACCGACCGCCATCGTGCAGGCGGAGATGCAGCAGCCACCGCGAGAATCTTCGATTGTCTGCTGAAACGCGATAAGGACAACTACATCTTACGGTGTCTGAAGCGAAACTCCGGAGAAACCATTCTGCCGCCGAATCTTCCGAAAGCGACATTCGATAAACTTCCAGCCAAGCCGGGAGTTTACTATTTCCACAATGCAAGAGGCACGGTTATTTATGTTGGCAAGGCAGCCAACATCAAGAAACGTATTGCCGGACATTTTACAGGAGATGCCCGCGAGTGGAACCGTTCAAAGATCAGAGACGAAATCCATAACATCACTTATCAACTCACAGGCAACGAACTCATAGCGCTCATCCTGGAATCGCAGGAGATACGCAGGCTTTGGCCGAAGTACAACCTCGCGCAGAAATATCGTGTGGAGGAGTGGGGTATTTACAGCTATGAGGATCGTAATGGTTACATTCGATTTACTGTAAACACTGTTGCGCGTGGAACACGACCGTTGATACGGTTCTCTTCAAAAGGCGATGCGTGGGGATATCTTTGGGACAAAGTGCGAACTTTCAATCTGTGTCCGAAGCTTAGCGGCTTGCAATTGTCAAAAGGTCTTTGCTTTGAATTTCAGACAGGGTGCTGCAAGGGTGCGTGCATGGGTGTCGAAGCAGTGCACGACTACAACGCCAGATGTATTGAAGCGGTGCGTTCGTTCACTGCCGGACCTGGATCATTGGCTATCATCGGCAAAGGAAGGCACGCGCGCGAGCAGTCGCTTGTGCTTGTAGAGCAAGGAAAATATCTCGGCTTCGGTTTCCTCGACCGAAAAGCGCCGATCGATGATTTGAATTTTGTTCGCAGCGCCATCAGCCCGGGCGTGGAAACACCGGTGGTACAGCACCTTATTAATTCTTATATAGCGAATCCAAGAGGAGAGCAAGTAGTGTTGTATGAGTGTTAATTGTGTTGATGTGTTGAAGTGTTGAAGTTGGGCCGGCCCGAAGCTACTGCGTATTGCGCACTGCCCGTTACTGCCGACTGCCAACTGCCTACTTGCGTGCCTGTACCCCCGGATAAAGCATCGGCACCGGATCACTATAAAACGTTTCCTTCGTATTGATGTCCATCATTGTGAGGACACCGGACCAGCCGGCGCCGGTGTCCATGAGCCATACGCCGCCGGCGAAGACGGGGACGTTGGCGGGGACTGGTGTGTGGCCGATGTAGACTTCGTCGAATGACGTCAGCTTTACGGGTTTGGTGCGCTGGTCCATTTCAAGGACGAGGTACGCGAGGTTACGATCCCACAAAAATGTTTCAAGGCCTTGTGTTTCGAGTGGCATCTTCGGATCGAACCCCGCGTGGACGAATAGTCTCCCGTTATCCAGGTGATATGGAACGCCGTTATCGAGGAACTGCACGTGGTGCATAGGAACCCCGGAGCGGTAGGAGTTCAGCGTCGCCTCTCCTCCCTGGTCGAGCCATAGTTCGTCGGCCTCACGGGTCTGCATCCATTCCAGTGTCCATACGTCGTGATTGCCGAGGACATAGGTGAGGTTTTTGATTTTCGTCAGTTCTTCGATACACGCCGGTGTATCAGGCCAGCCGTCGCATACATCGCCGAGACTGATAAGGTGATCCCGATTGTAATCGAACCCCGCCCGCTGGAGGCATTGTACTAGCGCCCGGTGTGCTCCATGTATATCGCCAATAACAAACGTTCTGCCCATGGTCATAAAGAAATAAAACTGCTGCATGCAAAACTATTAAATCAATGAGTTTTGGCCATTTCGTCCGTCGGCGGGCCTTAGAAGTCGTCATTTGACCACTTAGCGATTATGCAGGGGAATTCTGTATTTTGTTGGGCTTAATCTTTATTATTGAGCTTTATTTGCAACTCAGTATAAGCCATAGCCTTATGGATCAGGTAGCAGTTGAAAAGCAGCAGGAGCACAA
>DATCLO010000026.1:0-4460 GCA_036563875.1 Cyclobacteriaceae bacterium | reverse complement strand
CTGTACTGGTCGTTCTGGCTGACGTTCTATGGGATCGTCAATGGCTCGTACTACGGAACGCACTACTTCGAGTGGTTCCTGTTTGAGCTATGGACGATGACGGTGAAGATCCCGTACACATACTTTGTAGCGTACTACCTGTTTCCCAAACTGATTCCTGGTCGACAGTATGTAAAGCTCGGTGCACTGGTGCTGCTCTTTGCATTTGTGGGAATGGTAGTGCTGATGTTTCTCTATGAGCTGTTCCCCTACGAGATGCCGGGTGGCGCGACCGACTTCTGGTCGATGAAGACGGTTTATATGTTTGTCGATCTGATTTATGTCGCGTCGCCTGTAGTGGTGATCAAAATGACGCAACGCTACATTGCCCAGGAAAAGGCAGCCTCTATCCTCAGGGAAGAAAAAGCAGAGGCGGAGTTGCAGATGTTGAAGAACCAATTGCAGCCTCATTTTCTTTTCAATACGCTGAACAACATTTACGGAATGGTGATCTCCGGAGAGAAGGAGGCGTCTGCCGCGCTGCTGAAACTTTCCGATATCTTAAGCTATATGCTGTACGAGTGCAATGCGCCGCACGTCGACCTGGAGAAAGAAGTGCAGTTGCTGCGCAATTACATTGAATTGGAAAAGATCAGATATGGTAATCGGCTTGACGTCTCTTTTGACGTACAGGGTGTGATTAAGGGAAGGATGATGCCGCCGCTCCTGCTCATCCCGTTTGTGGAAAATGCCTTCAAGCATGGCGCCGCGAAGGATGAAAAGACGTCTTGGGTGCGCGTTCATCTCCATGTCAATGACAGCCGATTGTCGTTCCTGACCGAGAACAGCCTGCCACTGACGCGGCATAATTCTCACGATTCCATTCGGAGTGGTATCGGACTGAAAAATGTCCGGAAGAGATTGGATATATTATATGCCAATCGGTACAATCTCACGATGACCGAGTCCGACTCATTCCTGACCAAACTCGATATTGAGCTATGACTTGTATGATCGTTGAGGATGAGGTTCCCGCTGTCAAAGTACTTCAAAGTCATATAAGTCACTTTGAGGACTTACGGATAGAGGGCGTATACAACAACGCGATGCAGGCCCTGGCGGCGCTGCAAACGTCGCACGTGGATATTCTCTTTCTCGACATTCAGCTCCCCAAGATGAGCGGCATACAATTGCTGCATGCCTTGCCCAACAAGCCCGCCGTTATCATGACGACGGCGCATCGCGAGTTTGCGCTCGATGGTTACGAATTGGAGATTACAGACTACCTGCTAAAACCAATATCCTTTGAACGGTTTACAAAAGCTGTAGCCAGGGTGTACAAGCTCGCCCGTCAGCCGCTCGTGTTGCCCTCGGGATCAGTGGAAAAGCAGTTGTTGTCGGAGCCATTCATTTATATAAAGACTGAACGGGAGTATGTTAAGCTTTTGCTGAAGGACATTCAGTACATCGAAAGCATAAAGAATCACATCAAGCTGGTAACGACGACCGACGCTGTGTTCTCTCTGCAGGGCATCTCAGAGATCGAACAAAAGCTGCCCAACAGTTTTATTCGTGTCCACAGGTCATACATTATCTCCGCGCTTCACTTAACGCGGTTTTCGTTGTCGAATGTGGTTGTGGGGAATAAGACGTTACCCATTGGAAAGTATTATAAAATGCAGTTTTTGAATTGGGTGCGATCTAATATGGTGTGAAGTAGTTTACCGCAAAGTCGCGAAGGTACGCAAGGGATTCTTTCCGGTGAAGATTATTAACCCAAACGTGATCTTGTCTGCCTGATCGAAAACACATGCAGAAACACCGCCACTGGTAACAGCACAGCCGCCAACAGCACGTAAGGGAATTTTACAAAGTCGGTACTGCCTGTTGAAGTGTAGTCTGAGAAGTAGTACGTCGACACAAACGAATATACAGTCAGGCTCAGCACTGCCAACGCAGCGATGTTCCATATCAACAGCCCTCTACGCGAAAGATTTCCTTTCAGCAAGAGATATCCAACGGGAATTGCCGACAACCCAACAAGCATATCGAAGTTGAGTCCTTCAAACGTTACACGCTCTGGAAATATACCCATGCGGTATGCGCCGTAGATGAGCAGCTCGACAATGATTCGGAATGAAGTAAAGAATACCGGCACGTAAAGTGGTGCCTTTTCGAGAGCGCTCCGGAATGATGGCCGTCCCGTAAAGATAATCCCGGCAATGACAGCGGGGATTACAATGAACAGTGGAACGCGCGGCGGCAGGCTGAAATCAGCCAGGGTGCCGGAACGCGACATGATGGTGACGAATATCAGCCACACGGCACCCGCCAGTAACCAGGTGTTGATGAGCCGCCGCGAATTATCAGCGTATCGTAGCAGCGCAATGACCATCAGGAAGGCAACTGCCGACAAGGCATAAAACCCAAACGGAACCAGCATATATTAATGGTGTTTACTGTGCGTTGGTTGCTCCGGCAGTGAGTTCGACCCGACTATAGGCCATGTCGTGCACAGTGACCTTCTCCTCGTCTTCGTCCACCGATACCCTTATCCAGCCGAAGTACGTTGTTCTTTCGAGTCGGAACCGTACACCAATATACTTATTTTGTATACCGCTCCAGTTTCCCACCACATGGCGCCGTATATGGCCATTTCACATTTCATGAAATGTGAAAAAATTTTGATATTTTTGTCTTAATGGTCACGAGACAAATTGCACTTAGGCCTCAGGATATAGTGGCACTCTTGAAAATAGTGTCCTTCTATCGGAAAGGGAAGGTTTCCTGGAAGAAAGGAGATCTCGCGGAGGCCTTATTCTTAGCCAACTCAGAAATAACCAATGTATTTGGAAGGTTGAGACATACTGACTTGATTGATACCGACAATGGCACCATTCAATATCAGTCATTTTACGAGTTCTTGTTGTACGGACTAAGACATTCTTTTCCCGCTATTGTAGGTCATGAAACCAAAGGGGTAATAACTGGTATTAACGCACTGCCTGATTCTGGCATCCAAGCGCCCAACTATGTATGGCCCGACTACCAGGGCAAGTACAGGGGTTATTCTGTAATCCCCCTTTATCCCGAGGCACCAGCTGCGGCACGTAATGATGATTACCTTCATTTGTTGCTGGCTGCTTGCGATGTCTTGAGAATCGGGAAGGTTAGGGAAGTGAATTTTGCGAGAACCTGGTTAAGGGAGCAATTGCTCGTTAAGAACTAGTCCCATGCTTTTACAAAAGCAGATTAGAACCGTCGCGAAGGGGCTTAGGCCTATATTAAGCGAATTTCTCTTTGTAGGTGGTGCCGTAATCGAGTGTTATGTTACAGCACAAGGTGCAGAAGCGGCCAGACAAACTGACGATATCGACGTTGTTGTTGAGCTCGCGCACTACGGGAGTTACGCAGCACTACAGGAGAAATTAATTGCTGTCGGATTTAATCCTGATATCGCTTCGAAGGTCATTTGCAGGTACAGGTACCGGGGGATTATTGTAGACATTATGCCCGACAAGCCTGGCATTCTTGGATTCTCGAACAAATGGTATAACGATGGTATCAAGCTGGCCGAGACATTTGACATTGATGATGTTACTATTAAAATTCTGCCTGCACCTCTGTATTTGGCATCGAAGGTTGAAGCTTACAGGAACCGCGGCGCTGCGGACAAACGATTGAGTTCTGACTTTGAAGATATTGTATACGTGCTAGAAAATAGGCCCGAAGTTATAGATGAAATTACTGCCAGTGAGTACGAGGTGAAACAGTATCTTGCCCAGTTCATGACGTCCCTGCTACAAGAACCTGATCTTAATGAGGGAGTACGAGCGGTCTTAGGTTATTCTCCGTTACCCGGACGGGTTGAGCACGTGATGTCTATCATCAAGACTATCGGTGAAATTTGCAAGATCGACAAATGAGGCCCTGGAGAGGACGCATTCTTGAACCACACAGGTCGATAAGCACACAGAGTACGTAACCCCTCGTTCGTCACTCAAACACTGATAGCAAACGAAAAGGAGGTCTTGCGACCTCCTTCCCAAACAATCCATCCCTTCAATCCCAAATTAGTATTGAAGCTTAACCACAACGGGTACCTTGTTGGTCACGATGTCGTAGACGGGCGACATCCGAACGAACGACTCAAGCTTCTGCTTTTCCTCTTCCTTAAGGTCGCCTTTGATGGTAAAGGTGACCCGGATTTGCTGATAGCCGTTTCTTACCTTGTCGTTCAAGCCCAGGAACCCTTGAACATCGAGGTCGCCTTCGAGCCACGACTCAACGCTTTCGAGTTGGATGTTGTTGGCGGCTGCGTGTAGTACCATGGTGGTGGTCATGCAACCTGCCAGGCCGTGGAGGATGTACTCTACAGGGTTGGCGCCTTCGTTGTTACCGAGCAGAATCGGGGGCTCGCTGTTGTCCAGAACAAACGGCTTCTTGCGGGAAAGGTCTTCCTGGCCGCCACCGTAAAAGCC
>DATCLO010000025.1:0-3582 GCA_036563875.1 Cyclobacteriaceae bacterium | reverse complement strand
CTTCAGCTTCCTTCAGATTCCGTCTCGCGACGGACACCCTTGCTTTCGACTATAGGATTCCGGTCATTACGGCTCCTTCGGGACTTGAGGACGCCTTCCTCGCACCCGTTAGTTTTACTACATGCCCAGCGCACCAAACATTTGGTCCCTACGGGACCATGATTCACTCATTGAAAGCATGATGCCAGGTTCGCTGTAGCGTAACCCCGCTGCATCCCTTTAGGGATGCCATGTTTGTAGAAACGCGTGCTCGTGGGAAGATGCGTCCCGTAGGGACGGCATGTCGGTAGGAAGCGGGCGTCGTCGTGAGCATTAACGTGCGGCGCAACCGCACGAGTGAAAGAAACCCTATCGTTCGGATAAAAATTGGCGCGTTTTTGGTTATGTAATTAGCGGCAGCGATGCTGTAAATGAAATTTTTATGTTAAAAAAAGGATCTATCATATTGACCGCACTGCTTGCATTTGGAATTCAGGCAGCTATTGCGCAAACCGGCGCCGACGAAGAGAAATCGAAAAAGGAAAAGCGCGCTGAACGACTCAAAGAATCAAGGGAAAAGCTCGTACAACTAACCAAAGACAGCACCCTGATACTGGAGGCTAACGTTTTGCGGAACCGGTACAATCATACGTTCCCGGCTACTGGAAACAACTTCGTACTCATCGATGGTGACCGCGTAGTGTTGCAAACTGCATCCACCGCAACTGGTCGTCCGGGCTCAAACGGACTGGGTGGCGTAACACTGCGGGGCCGGATCACTGGATATGAATATGACATCGATAATAAAGGACCAATCCACATTGTCGCAAATGTCGTCTTCAACGGTACTGGATTCGCCACACTGCAAATCAACGTCTCACCAGATGGCTATGCGACCGCGATCTATCGCGATAACTGGGGACGGCGCGTGACGTTTTCAGGGAGCGCGGAGGATCCTGAGAACTCACGGGTATTTGAGGGAATGCCTGTCTTATAAGACCCAGGTACAGTCGCAGATGCACGGCGGTGTTTGCCACTACCCTGCATCTGCATCTGATTTAGAGTTGCACATTAACTCCCATAATCAACTGAGCGAACCCTCCGGGGAATACACCGGAAGCGGCCCGATTCAGACGTGATGCCCTGTATATCTCGTTCGTGACGTTCTTTCCGTTTACGAAGACGTTCAGTTTCGCTTTACCGCCAATCAGGAAATCGTAGTTGGCAAAGCAGTCCAGCGTGTAAAACGACTTCAATTTTCCAATAGCACCATCGCCGGATTCTGCTTCAAAGTTCATAAACTCTGCATATTGATCGCCGACATACGTACCCGTCAGACCCGCGGCAAACTTTCGGAAGGAATATGAAAGTCCCGCGGTAAGGTTTACGTTCGGCACATAAGGTGCACGTGCGCCTTCTACATAGCCATCACCGAAGCGCACAAGGGCCTTGCTGATGTTGCCAAAATCAGCCTCAGTGATGGTCGTCGCATCCAGCAAGATCTCTTGCCCTTCATTATTACGTGTGTACAACTCATAAGCCTGACGGTTGCTGTTCACCCGGTTGATAAATTCCTGCCGCGTCGCAGAATTGTGGACGACAGCAGAAAACATATCCTTATCCTGCAACACACCTTCCAGAACCTCAGATGTCAGCATCGTGGCGTTCAACGAAAGTCGCAGGCTGTGCGGTGACGTCGATGAAGTGAGCATTGCAGCGACACCGGCTTCAAAGCCGCGTATCTGTACACGTCCCGGCTGCATGAATAATTCGTTTTCACCAGCCGCGATAAAGTTCCGGACAGTCGTGTTAAACAACGCTGCCTGGCCGCTTAAGCGGCCATCGAACATACTCCCCTGCCAGCCCAACTCGAGGTTCAGGCTGAGTTCGGGTTTAATGTTGACGTCTTCGCCAGCCAGCGGATCAGTCAGCACGCCGTTCCGCTCGACGAAAAAGCCAAAGATTTTAGACGGCGCAATGAAGCCCTGGTAGACACTTCCGTATACTTCTCCGGCAGGAATCTCGTAGCCGACGGTCAATCCCGGCATCACGACATTATATGAACTGTACAACTTGCCGGCGTCAGGACTCGTCGCATCCGGATCTTGCGCCGCTGCCAGCACGTTTTGTCTGTACATTTCAATGTGTTCAAACCGGAGGATTGGCGTAACGTTGATGCGATTTATGTTGAACTCATTGCGTACATAACCAGAAACCGACCAAAGGTGATACTTGTTGTCGGACGTTGGATTCCCCGTACGCGCCCACCGTGAATTGTTGGCAGCAAGGTAACGATCGCGGTACGATTCCTGGTGCAATTTGATCGCACCTTCAAAGTGATGAGTCTCTCCTCCTGTCTGCCAGTCTCCCTCAAAGGTTTCCTGTATACCGGATACCGTAAATATCCACTGGCTGTCAGTGGTGCTTTCCCGGCCATCTATTATCCTGCCAACACGAACATAGTCTTCATCACTGAAAGTGAGTCCGGAGAGATAGCTGTACCGTTCGTTGAAGATTTTGTCGCCCACATAAGACTGCACGTCCGCAGCGCGGATGACGGTAGTAACCTGTCGCCACCAGTCGCGCTCAAAATCGGATGCATAAATTTTAGACGTTAGGCTCATATGGGGATTGATCAACCACTTGTGGATGATGTCCATACCATAGCGCCGCATGTCGAAGTACTCGGCATCAAAAGGTTGTTGTTTCGGATCAACCCGGAATGTGAAGGGCGTCAGTGCCGACAGCGTTGCCTGATTGTCTTCGAATTGCGCGCTGACCTTGAAGTACAGCGACTGATTTTCCGAGAGCTTCGCAAAGATTTTTGCGTTCAGGTTGAGTACCTCAACTTCGGCGTTATCGGTGAATCCGTCGAATTTTTTGTGCACGGCTTCTACCAGGGCCCCAAGGTTCTGCCAGGTACCTCCGTAGGAGAAGAGACCTGTTGCGTAGTTCCTTGATCCACCCACAAGTTTGACTCTGAGTTCCGGTGCTTGCGGAGGAAGCGCTGTAATGTAGTTCACAGCCCCATACATATTGTTAGGACCATACCGCAGCATATCGGCACCCTTGTATACTTCAATTGCCTGTACGCGGTCGCTAAGTGGGTTGTAATAGGTGCCCGGCGCGATGTAGGGTGCAGGAGCTGCCGGTGAGCCATCCTCAAGAAGCAAGATTTTGCGAGACCGCCTCCCCCACGAGCCCCGTATGCTGATGTTGGGCCGGTTTGAAAGTCCCATATCGCCGACAATGTTGACACCCGGAACAGTCTTCAACACTTCTTCCGTATTGAGTGGGTTGGTGTTACTGATATCGCGCGGGCTGATGGTAAAATTCGAACCTTTAAAGTCGCTCCTGTAATTCTGTGATGTTGCGCTGACAATGATTTCGTTTAGGCTTGTCGGACTAATCTCCATCGAGATTGTACCGAGATCCGTTTGACCTTCGGACACAGTAAGTGTCTGCGTCAAGTAACCAAGAAAACTGATTGTAACGTGCGGATCGTCGGATGAAACACGAACGCGGAATGCTCCGTTTCGGTCCGCCACTGTTCCAGTACCCCCGGCAGCGACAATTTGTGCGCCTGCCAGCGGTCCGCCTCCA
>DATCLO010000024.1:0-6542 GCA_036563875.1 Cyclobacteriaceae bacterium | reverse complement strand
CTTCGGACTTTTCACCGTAGCGATCTCACCCGTCCAGAAATGAAGGTCCTTCACTTTTTTGGGTTTGCGCACGTCGATGACTTCGAGTCCTTTCTCACGGGCAAGATCCGCGAGTTCCGGAATATCGCTGATGTATTCGTGAAGGCCGTTCACGAGTCCAAGGCCGCCGAGCAGGGCTTCACGCAACTCCTGTCGTAGCTCCGGTGGAATGATCCCGCCCTTTGTGGCCACACCAATGATGCAGTAGCGGGCATCGGCGGTGGCCTGTGAGAAATATTCCTTTAGCGACGCGAGTACGGGAATGCCGCTCGGCTTGCCGTCAAGAACCGCGCCGGCATCTCGACCGGCAGACACTGGGTCAATGATGGCCCGAATGGTAAAACGATCCGTACCGCGGATCAAGCCGTGAGCAGTTTTTGCCTGGTTGGTATCCAGGTAGCCCCCGGTCAGCACGATTGCATTGCTCTTCATATCACACATGTGCGGCGCCCCGCAAAATTGGCCCGTTTATGGAAATACCCCAGGGTCGGGTATTCATCCGCAAAAGAGCAACTTTTCAACGGATTTTGGCTAACTTTACTTCAATTAAAAAGCGCCCCATGAAAGCCCTTTTGATCGCAATACTGGCTGCTTTCATTTCCCTCCCCTTCCGGTCTGCGGCGCAATCGTTAGTAGGCACCTGGCAGCTTGTACGACACAACACATGTCTCGAGAACGAAATGGATGAGGATGAGGCCACAGGCGACCTCCTCCAGGATATTCGCAGTCGCGATTCCGGCACGCCCAGCGTGATCGAATTCAAGGATGACAACAGCGGGGAGGAAACGATCCGGCTCCTCGACACACGACGCTCGTCAAAAAAGAATACCTTTCTCTATCGCTTTAGCGAAGGAAAAATCTACTTTCTGGATAAGAAATCGAGGCTGTTGCTCGGCGCATACGACGTAGATCGCCTCAGTGCTGACTCCCTCGTCTTTTCCGAAGCCTCCAGGGCCTGCGAAACCCGCATTTTTGTTCGGCTCCCCGACCGCTGAGCCCTTCTTTGCTTTTGCGTACCTTTGCACTCATGATCACTACGGCCGATAAGCAGGACATCCGAAAACTGTCTCTTGACGAGATGAAGGCCTTTTTTGTGGCTCACGGCGAAAAGGAATACCGCGCCAAGCAGGTCTACGAGTGGATTTGGATGAAGGCTGCGCGGGATTTCGATCAAATGACGAACCTGTCGCTGGCCACCCGCGAGTTGCTGAAAGAGAATTTTTCCTTTCGTCTTCTACACATCGACCGCATGCAACGCAGCGCGGATGGTACAATCAAGAATGCTGTGAAATTGCACGATGGCCTGGTGGTGGAGTCCGTTCTCATTCCACACGAACGCCGGATTACTGCTTGTGTGTCGTCGCAGGTTGGATGCAGTCTCGACTGCCGCTTCTGTGCAACGGCAAAGCTCAAGCGCATGCGCAATTTGTCGGTGGACGAGATTTACGATCAGGTCGTAGCGATTCGCGATCAGGCACAATTATTCTTCGGTCGACCTCTCACCAACATCGTCTTTATGGGGATGGGCGAGCCGCTATTGAACTACAGCAACGTAATCGGTGCAATCGAGAAGATAACATCGCAAAACGGGCTGAACTTCGCTTCGCGGCGTATCACAGTGTCCACCGTAGGAATTGCCCGCATGATCCGTAAGATGGCGGACGACGACGTCAAGTTCAACCTAGCTGTGTCGCTGCATGCTGCGATCAACGAAACGCGTTCCTCTATCATGCCAATCAATGACTCGAATCGGCTTGAAGATCTTGCTGATGCGCTTCGTTATTGGTATTCCCGCACAAAACGGAAAGTCACGTATGAATACGTCGTTTGGCAAGGGATCAACGACACACCCGAGCATGCAGCGGCACTGCTTAAGTTCTGCAAGGTTGTTCCCTGCAAGGTTAACCTGATCGAATACAATACCATTGGGGACGACGCGTTCAAACAGGCATCGGAGCAGGTGATTCAGAATCTGATGCAGCTGCTGGAAAGCAATGGAATCACAACCCGCATCCGGAAGAGCCGCGGAAAGGACATTGATGCCGCCTGCGGACAGCTGGCTAACAAGATTGGATGAGAGGAGTTTGCCGGGCAAGGAATTTAGCGCTGTGGGCGTTGCTGCTGATCGGTTTCGGGCTGGCGCCGCATGCCTATGCGCAGGTTCGGGTCAGCGGGATCGTGATCGACTCCGTGACTTTCAAAGCGATTCCCGGTGTGCACGTTCGCGCCAGTGGTGCTGGTGGTGTAATCTCAGATCAAAAAGGTGCCTTCAGCATCGTCGCCGCTCCATTTGATACTCTCACTTTCAGCAGCGTTGGTTATCGCCCCGTCCGTTTTCCTGTCCTCGTACACGAGGAGGACATCATTATCGTCATGGCAGAGGACGTTACCTACCTTCACCCGGTGCTTGTGACGGCGCCTTTTGTCAGGTCTCCCCTCATCAAGGAAAAAGCTGAAATCGAGCAGCGAATATCACGGCCCGCCCCACTCGCTTCGGGGTCTGGCGTGTCGTTCGATTATTTCTCCCGCGCGCAACGGGAGAAACGAAAGTTGTTCCGATACCTGGAAGCCAACCAGCGCGTAGAAGCTTATGCGAAACTGGTAGCGGATCCGCTGTTCAAGTACGAAATGATCCGGAAGTATTCCCTTACAGAAAACGCCTACTACACCGCTATCGAAAATTTTAATCTCCACCTTCTGGAAAGCATCGAATACAAAACGACGGAAGAAGTAGCGGGTATTCTGGACAATTACTTTTGTCGGGTGAGTTATTGGTGTCAGTAATACGAAACGAAATTCGAAGACCGTAGAAATCGTAGCCCCCAAATCTGCGAACCTGCATGATCTTGGAAATGTCGAGAGCTGTGTGCTATCTTGGATAGCCCCAATATGAAAACAGCGCCTTCGTGGGTTGATCCATCGCTCTTTCCTTTCCGGTCTCAATGGCTTAAGATCGGCGAATGTGAACTTCATTATGTAGATGAAGGAAGCGGCGACGTAATACTGTTTTTGCATGGCACGCCGGAGTGGTCGTTTGGCTACCGGCACGTAATCGGAGATCTAAGACCCTCACTTCGATGCGTTGCTCCTGACATGCTCGGTTTTGGGCTGTCAGAAAAACCTCCGGGAGAGGAATACACCTGCAAGGCACACGCGGAACGACTGGAGCAGCTTGTCAAGACACTGGGTCTGCAAAACATTACCATTGTCGCAAACGATTTTGGTGGCGGCATCGGACTTCACTATGCTGTTCGAAATCCGCAAAACGTAAGCGCTATTCTTCTCACCAACACTTGGTGCTGGTCTGTAGCCGACGATCCACGCTACGCAAAACCAGCGCGCGTGATGCGAACGTGGTTGGGTCGGTTCATGTATCGGCAGTTGAACTTTCCGGTTAATGCCATCATGCCAGCTGCGTATGCTGACCGCAAGAAGCTCACCCGTGAAATCCACAGTCACTATCGGAATGCGTTGCCGGATGCGGCGTCACGAATTGCAACTTATGCGTTCGCGAGGGAGTTGCTGGATGCAGGCAGCTGGTGGGAATCCATCCGACAACAACTTGGCGTATTAAAAGACATACCCAAAGCCATCGTATGGGGTATGGGCGACAAGTTCGTCCAACCGTATGAACTTGAGAAGTGGCGCAAGCTTTTTCCGGAGGCCCGCATTGTCACACTTGATAACGTTGGGCATTTCGTTCATGAAGAGCAGCCTGATGTGCTGGCCAAAGAGATAAGAGCGCTTATTTCCGCGAAGCGTTGAAGAGTTTTTCTTTTTCCTCACGCGTCAGGCTTTCATATCCACCTTCGGATATCTTGTCAAGAATAGCATCGATCTCATCCTGCGAGACGCGATCGCTCGTGGGTTTACGACTTTCCTTAGTTTTCTTTCGCTGTCCGCGGTAGGTAACTTTCACGCGGGCCTGAGGCTTGAGAATTCTTCTGAACCAGTCGAGCAGGAAAGTGACCCATCCACCAATGTTGTGGCCTGCCTTGAGTTGCTTGATGTACAAGTATCCAATGAGTGCGCCACCGAGGTGTGCAAGGTTTCCTCCTGCGTTGGAACCTACGGTACCGATGAATGACACGACAACAAAGAAAGCCGCGATGTACTTAATGCGAACCGGACCCAGCAACAGAAGGAAAAATGTGTAGTTGGGCACGAGGGTAGCACAGGCAACAACTACGGCGTTAACTGCTGCCGAGGCACCCACCATGCCGCCGCCCGGTATGTTCTGTTTATAAAAAGGTATAAGATTGTATGCGAGCAGAAACATAATGGCCCCTGCCAGGAAGCCAAGCACGTAGACCGCAATTAATTTGTCGCTACCCAGGTATTCCACGAAAAGGCGGCCGAACCAGTAAAGGATCAGCATATTGAAGAGGATGTGGAAGATATCGCTGAGGTCGTGGACAAAGGCATAGGTCACGATCGTCCATGGCCGCACCATAAAATCAGAAAACAAGGCAGGTATAGCAATGTTGTGGTGAAGAAGGAAGAAGAATCCTTCAGCACCTAAAATCATTGAGAACACCTTGAGTACAGCCAACGCAAGGAAGATCACCACGTTGATGATGATGATCTGAATGTGTGCGTTGTTGTACCGATTAAAGGCCTGTTTAAAGTCGTCGAACATGTAATCCTCCGTTCTTCATCGGTCTCACCAATACCTACCTCCCTGTTTTCGCCACGCCATGATGAGACCAAACGCTACCACAACGCCGCCGAGGTGAGTAAAGTGTGCCACCTGCCCGCTCCGGTCCATTAGAAACGTAAGCCCGCCCAGCAGGAAGACCAGGTATTTCGCCTTTATGGGAATCGGCGGGAACAGCAGCATCACTTCCATATTAGGGAAAGTCATGCCAAAACCCATCAAAACTCCATAAATGGCACCCGAGGCGCCCACCATTACGCCAAACTCCCCTGCGCCAAAGAAAAAGTTGACTAAGATACTAAATACCGCCGCACCGATTCCCGTAGCCAAATAAAACGCCAGAAAGCGCCTGGGTCCCCAGTACGTTTCGAGCGTGGGACCAATGAAGGCCAGCGCCAGCATGTTAAAGAAGATATGCGAGAAGCCGCCATGGACGAACATGTACGTGAACAACTGGTACGGCTTAAAGCAATCCGACTTATAGCTCCACATCGACAGGTACCCGGTGACGACGTCCGTAAAGTCGGCATAACGGACACCGGCTATCGTGCAAAGAAACTCGGCACTGGGGGCTAATTTCTGGGCAAGGAATACGAGCGCACAAATTACGATCAGGTTCTTGACGACAGGGGTGAGTCTGAACATAGGGATGGATTAAATCAAATCGCAGATTTAAGGACGACTAAAGTAACTTTCGATTTTACCAAACTCAAAAATAAAGAACGTTGGTTTTCCGTCGGGCGTCAGATTCGGCGTCCGGCAGGCCATAAGCTGATCTATGAGGCTAGCCATTTCCTCCTTTTGAAGCGGCTGACCGGTCCTTATGGACGCACGTCGTGCCAGGGCGAGAGCCAGATTCTCGTTGATCGGCAGCGACAGCGTGGCCTGATTCAACTTGAATTGTTCCAGTAGCCCTTCGAACAGCTCCTTCTCGCGGCCGGCGTTGACATGTGCAGGGATACCTTCCACAAGGAATGAATATCGACCAAAGACCTCGAACCGAAATCCAAGCGCCCGAATCTCCGGTGTCATCTCCAATATCAGTGCGAAGTCGGCGGGACTCATCTCGACCGTTTGCGGAAAGAGTGATTGCTGACTTTCTCCGCTTCTGTTCATGAGTCGTTCGAGATTCCGCTCGAACAGGATTCGTTCATGCGCCGCCTGCTGGTCGACGATCATCAGTCCGGCACGTACCTGACGAAGGATGTACCGGTTATCCAGCTGAACAAGCCATCGGTCTACCGCGGGCGCCTGATCGGGCTGATTGACTGCACTCTCAAAGCGGAGTTCACGAACCGGTTGTGTTGGCGACTGTGCAAGCGACGAGGTGTCGAGCAACTCCTCCCATCGCTGAAGGTTGCTGCGCTGCAGGGGTGTGTTGAATCGCTCGTCGAAATAAATCTCGCGTGCCTGTTCGGATGATGCCTTCTCCAGGCGTGACATGATGTTGACGTCTTCCTGGAAGTCGATAGCCGGCATGAGGTTGTGCGCACCAATTGCCTGGCGCACGGCAGCAAGGACTACTCCATATATAGAGCGTTCGTCATCGAACTTGATTTCCGTTTTTGTCGGGTGAATGTTGACGTCGATATGACGGGGATCGATCTCCAGGAAAATCGTGTAGAACGGATAGGCTCCTTCCGGAAGGAGACCTTCGAATGCCGTCATCACCGCATGGTGAAGGTAATTGCTCCGGATGTAGCGGTTGTTTACGAAAATGAATTGCTCGCCGCGTGTTCGCTTGGCCGAGTCCGGTCGGCCGACGTAACCATGCAACTTCACGAGGTCGGTTTCCTCGCTGCAGGGTGCAAGTTGCTTCTGATACGATTTGCCGAAAATCGAAACG
>DATCLO010000023.1:0-16275 GCA_036563875.1 Cyclobacteriaceae bacterium | reverse complement strand
ATCCAACCTGTGGCAAGCCTGGCATTTCATCTCGTAGATTGCTTGCCCGCGCTTGATGCGATCCTGCTCAAGCGGTGTATTGAGCGTCACATGCTGCACCTGTCCGATGCCTTTGCCAGGATCAGCATTTTCTGCAACCGCTGAAGATGCTCCCCCGCTCGAAGGAGTTGTCGATTGTGACGCGGGCCGATCGGGCTTGCATGCGGCAACCAATACCGCGAGCAAAACGACGACTATTCCGGCCTTAATACTTGTGCCAGATAAGATTGTTGCGTTGTTCATAATTGAGGTGTTTTCGGGTTCGAAACTAGTACCTGCTGGACAGATGATTTATGATTGAGATCACATTGCTGATAAACTAATGTAACGTAAACTTTTGGCATCAGCAACCTCACGTTGAGGCTGTTTGATGGCCTTTCTGAAATTCCTTCTGGTCCGTCTCATATCACCTGTTCATATTGCCTTGCTGAAAACATCACGCGTTGGCGATGTTCGGAGATGAGGATCCAGGACAGCACATATATTCCGAACGAACGCTCTTCCGAGGTCCGTGACGAATACACCTTTCTCCGTTAGCGTTAGCAGTCCCTCCAATTCCATTTCGGTTAACCGCAAAATGGCCTCCTCATCAACGATCATATTCAGTAGGTCGTCGGACAATGCACCCCTGCATGCGATATCCAGTATCGCCCTCCTTCTCAACATATCGTCTGGCGATTGAATGTGACCGCGATACACGGCAAGGCTCTTGTCGGAAACCAACTGTGTATACTTCTCTACAACTTTTTCATTTTGAGCGTACGCATAACGTGCGTCACTGATCGCGGAAGCGCCAAGTCCGATCAGCAAGTCCGTGTGGGTAGTCGTGTAACCCATAAAGTTTCTGTGCAATGTACCATCGTACATTGCAAGCGCGAGACCGTCATGTGGAAGGGCAAAATGATCCATCCCGATCTCTACATACCCAGCATCTTCAAACAACCTCCGACCTCGTTCATACAATGCCCTTTTGGTCACGTCAGAGGGAAGATCAGCATCCTCGTAACCGCGTTGTCCGGGTCGCAACCACGGGACGTGCGCATAACTGTAAAAGGCGATTCGATCCGGCCGTAGCGAAATCACTTTCGCGATGGTATTGGTGATGGATTCCAGCGTTTGATAAGGCAGACCAAATATCAAATCGAAGGAAACTGAAGAATATCCCAGATCACGACTTAGTCGAGTTACCCGCTCAACATTTTCAAAAGGCTGAATTCGATTGATGGCTTTCTGAACGCGCTCATCCAGATCCTGCACCCCATAACTTACACGTCGGAAACCAAGAGAATGCAACACCTCCAGGTGCACCTCGGTGGTGTTGTTAGGATGACCCTCAAATCCGAATTCATGGGCTGGATGTATATCTGCGCTTTCCAGCAGTGTCGTTAACAGATGCCTCAGATTTTCCGGACTGAAAAATGTTGGCGTACCACCACCCAAATGCAACTCACGGACCTTCGGACGTTTTCCAAACAAAATCAGGTACGCATTCCATTCGTTCAACAGCGACGCTATGTAACGCTCTTCGACAGCATGGTTTCGGGTTATGCGCGTATTGCAGGCGCAATACGTACACAGACTTTCACAGAAAGGAAGGTGGATGTAGAGGCTCATGCCCTTTTCCTCGTTCGACTCATCGAACGATCGCTTCACCGCATCCCGCCACGACTCAAGGTTAAAATCCTTAACATTCCAGTGCGGCACCGTAGGATAACTCGTGTATCGCGGCGCCGGCACGTCGTATTTTCGAATCAGCCGTTCTAGTATCGGCGTTTCTTCCATACTGGCAAAGTACTATCGGCCAGCAATGAAAAAACATGACACAAGTCATGCGCATTTCTTACGATTTGTCAGCTTTCCAGCTCAAAAACAGCAGCAGAATTATGCCCAGTGTGAGGATCACAGACGCCACCAGCATCGCCATCGGGAGGACGCTTCCCGACCCCAGGCTTAGTCGCGATGCTTGGGGCATGATCGTAAGCAGCACCTCGGTAAAAAAGAAACCGACGACGACGATAACAAGGGCTATACGAGCAAGATGCCAGAAAAGGCCACGTTCAAGGTACCAGGTGAGTAAGGGCAACGTTATCGTTCCGATCAGGACAAGATGAAGATAGGCCATCACGTAGGGACGGTTCGCAGCCGCGAGATGGGCCACTTCCGGAAAAGCAGAAATCCACTGCGCAAAAAGTTTAATAACGTAGCACGCGAACGCGAGGAACAATAGCCGCACACCTGCCCTGCTCAGCTTTGCCGATACTTCAACAACTATCGTGCGGAGAAATCTCACGAGCAACACCAGGGATACTATCTGAAGCGCCGCCGCCAAAAATCCGACTCCATTGAAGATCAGTCCCGGATCAGCCCAGAGTGTCGACAGAAAATACGCAGGCACACAGGCCGCCGCTAAAATCCTTCCTGCGCGGAGCACCTCCGCTCTGTCATAAGTAATACCTTTTAAGTCGAGCAGATTGAGAACTACGGCCAATGCGCCGAAGGTGAAGAATCCATTGTACTGAAAGTGCAGATAATAATAGACAGACAGGTAGTACCACTGGCTTTGCGCCAACCCCATCGCACCGGTAGCTCCGATGGCAAGCGGACCGACGGCGGAAACCAGGAAGTAAATCAGCGCTGTGCGCAGGTACCACAGCGATGCAGAACCCGGCAATGTCTTTGAGATGCGGAAAAAGCGAAGCGCCAATACTACAATCAGCGCCGTATGAAGCGTCGACAATACGATCGAAGCCACGCCGTAACCCTGGAAGGGAAAACTCACGGACATGCCAACGAGCAATGCCTGTGCCCAGTAAAATGCCTTGCGGTACCACTTTGCTTTCGACGTTGGAACAAATCGGTCAATGACGAAAACCAAAAGAACATTGGTCACCCATCCCAGGAACATCACATGGGAATGTGCGTGCAGCACGTAGGGATAGGTAATCCCATCCAAGGGGTATACGACGTGCCAGCGAAGCAGCAGTCCGAAACATGCAGCCAGCGCAAAAAAGAACAGTGGAACTCTATACAGACTTTTTACGGCTGGCATAGATCAACAGCGAGACAAGCGTAACAAAGTAAAGGACCATAGCGGATGCCGTAATCCATGCGCTGGTGACTCTGAACTGATAAGGCACGAGGTTCATACCTGCAAGGACGCGGATCACTACAGAAGTCACAAGCAAAACGAGCGGCAAATAAAGAAAGGGGTGGTAAGGCCTGACTGACAATCCAAGCACACCGGGAAGAATGATGGGTCCGTGAGCAAATATCATGGAGAACACAAAGCCAAGAAAAAAAGTGTGGACGATGATATCATACGCGAAGGGTACGTCAGGAAGCGCCACCATGAACACACCTTCCAGCATCAGTGCACAATAGCCACATAAGAGGGCAACGCCGACAAAGCGCGTAAGTCCCTCCTTTCTGATACTTATCCCCACCATGTCGAAGCGCATCAGCCACACGGCTATGCCCATCATACCAGCACCTGATATGTAAGGGCCGTACCCGTGAAATGGAATAACCAATCCGGTACCAACGAGAAGGATGCATCCGAGGAGGATTGTTCTTATAAGTGAGGTGACAGGAAGAAATTTCGACAACTCCAGACGCTCACCTACAATTGTCAACAATAGAAATCCCATCCACCAGGGAAACGCAGCCGGAAAAAAACGTCCATGCAACAGCACGCTATTCCCGATCAGCCAGCAGACCGCACCTCCAAACATTATATAAAGGTACACCGCCCGTTGGCGTGACAAGTAGATGAGGTATACAACTATCAACCCCACGCTGGCAGTAATCAGCAGAGTACCGCCCAGGATAAACATACCGTTGCTAAGAGGCAGAATTGACAATCCGCTTATGACAGGAAATATCAGCAGCGCTCGCTTTCTGAGCGGAATTACCTTTTCCAGCGTTATTAACGTTCCCAGAAAACCGCCAACCATTATTGCACCGTGATTGACAACCGCATAAGAAAGCGGAAAATTGACGCCAAGCCTTCCAAACCCAGCGAGTACACCCACAACGAGGTTGACGAAAGCAAATGCAGCAAAAAGAGCCCGCTGATAAATTTTCATGCGGCGTCGGTCACAGATAATCAGATGTCTTCGACTGCCAAATTTCGCCCGGATTCGTCGAAAGCCATATGATTAGCATCATATCGTTTATCACCATTCGTGGGGCTTGATTGTCCATTGCCAACAAACCCTGAGCGCGACAATTACCTGGTTTGTAGTTTAGGGTGCATTCTATAATGGTATGAATACAAGAAGACGCTTTATCCGGAACAGCGCTGCCCTTACCGCACTCGCCACGATGGGATTTGACTCTACAATAGCCAAATCGGCACCTTCGGCGGCAAATGTCGATCTTTGCCTCGCCTACTTCTGGGGTCTGCAGGAACGCAAAATGTTACTGCAAAAGCAAATGGGAATAACAGGCGTGGTAGCTCCCTCTTCTCCCTGGGCAGTAGGGTTGAGGGATACGCAGCCCTGGGAGTATGAAGCGGTGGCTGCAGTGAAGGCAGCATGGGAGAAAAACGGGCTACAGTGGAAAGTTCTGGAAGGCACGCCTCCACTCGATAAGGTTAAGCTGGGACTGGATGGCCGCGATCAGGAGATCGACAATTTTATTACGCTGATGCGAAACCTGAAGCGAGTCGGGGTTGACATCATTTGCTACAACTGGATGCCGGTTATTAACTGGACGCGCACGGACTCGGCCCGCCAGGGTCGCGGCGGCGCCCTGGTCACGGCATTCAACTACGAAGAAGCTGCAAAGATGCCGCTTACAGAATATGGCGAAGTCTCGGAAGAGCGAATGTGGAAGAACCTCGAATATTTCCTGAAGGCAGTTGTACCTGAAGCAGAAAAGAACGGTATCAAGCTAGCATTGCATCCTGACGATCCGCCGGTACCGAAGATACGCGGAATTGCGCGGATCATGCGTACGGCAGATGCATTCAAGAAGCTCATCGAGCTTGTTCCCAGTCCGAATAACGGACTGACCCTGTGCCAGGGAACGTTTGCGACCATGGGTGAAGACATTCCATCCGTGATCCGGTACTTTGGAGAACGGAAAAAGATATTCTTTGTACACTTCCGCGACATTCGCGGCGACAAATACAACTTCGAGGAGACGTTTCACGATGAAGGAAAGACCGACATGTTCGGCGCAATGAAGACCTACTTCGAGGTTGGATTTAACGGTCCCATGCGCCCAGACCACGTCCCTACCGTCGCCGGAGATAGCAACGAACATCCGGGATACAGCGAGCTCGGTACCCTGTTTGCCATCGGTTATATTAAAGGGCTGATCGAAGGAGTGCAAAGGTCTGCTACATAAAGTTTCGCCCTCATTATATTTGCGCGGCGGGCGGACTCCGGAACTTATGAAAGTAGACTTACTCGTTAACACGATAACGGCCTGGGATGAAGCACCCCGGGCGAGGCATCAGTTTACGGCCGCGGCGGCAAAGAAATTCCGCGTTGCTTTTGTGACGCGTAACAAAACGGGCATGCCGGGTATCCGCACATACGAGGGTGCTCCGAACACGCTGGTAGTGGAACCGTCATATCCCATCGACTACCGCTTCCGGTACCGGCTCCCGGGCATCAACGACATGTACCAGGTTTGGCTGTACAGTCGTCTCAAGAAAATGTTTCCCGACGCTACAGCCGTGAACTTCGACTGCACCGCGATCCATCTGAAGCAATACTTTCCCACGATTTATTACTGCAACGACGAATTTACAGGAAACAGCAAATACAAGAGCGCGATCGTCGACAAGTACCTTAGCCGCTCCGAAAGAAAAATGGCAGGAGATGCACTGTTTTGCGTTGCCACATCGCATTTTCTAAAGGAAAAACTGAAGCAGTATAACCCGAACATTTACGAGATCCCATTGGGTGTTTCACTCGACGGCGTTGAACAATCGCACATTGAGCCACGCACACAGGGAGACAAAATCGTAGTGGGCCTCATGGGAGTAATTAATGAACGACAGTATTCACCCGAAGCGGTTAACATTCTGCTTGCCCACGACCGATTTAAGGTAATCATCATCGGGCCCGTCACCCCGGAATACCTCAGCAAGCTTCGGGGTCTCGACCCATCAGCAGTGAAAGGCATGTTGAAAGGGAAAGCACTGTACGACGAATTAGCCAAACTGGATGTGGGACTCGCGTTGTACAACCTCGACTTCGTCAACCCCGGCGGCACGCCCAATAAGGTCTGGCAATACATGGCAGTAGGAAAGCCCACCGTGATCAGCGCACTGCCCAACCTAAAGTACATGAAGTTCCCCGATCACACCGTGTACGTTACGCAAGGGAATCACGACCTGATAGAATTGGTTGAAAGAGCGTATGCCGAAAGTACACCGGAGCTGGTAAGGGAACGCATCGCCTTTGCACAGCAGAACACCTGGGACCATCGGTTCGAGCAGTTCCTCGAGGCTTTTGAGCGGCACGCCAAAACGACAACCGCGTAGAGTCTCCGATAAGATCTAAAATCAAAAATCACTAGTCACAAACCGGTTTGATTGGTGATTAGCGACTAGTGATTTGCGATTGGCCCCTCCTATTAAAGTTCTTTGATTCGGATATTCCTCCAATAAACCTTGATGCCGCCGCCGTCGTGAATCTGCAGGGCGATGCTGCCAACGGCCTGTGCGATCTTTTCGTCCTCAAGGCGGATCATGGGCTGACCGTTCAGCCAGGTTTCTACTACCCCACCCACAACGCGGATTTTCATCGTGTTCCAGTCGCCGTATTTCAGCGCTTTGTCTTTCTCCGGATCAGGCTTGATCAGCCATCCGCGGCCGTAGGACTCATAAATCCCGCCCGTGTTATGACCCGGAGGGGCAACTTCGGCTTGCCAGCCCGTAATTTTCGTTCCCTCAATACTTGATCGGAAGAAGACTCCGCTGTTGCCGTCAGCCTCCTGTTTGAATTCAAGCGTCAGCTCAAAATCGCGGTATTGCTTTTCGGTAGCGAGATAGCCGTATCCTTTATCGGGACCGCTTTCGCAGATCAGCAGCCCATCCTGCACATACCACTTTTCTGTGCCGTAAATCTTCCAGCCCTTCAGGTCTTTTCCATTGAAAATTTTCTTCTGCGCATAGACATTCGCAGTGATCGCAACGAGGAGCGCGACTATTAGAGTTCTCATATTAGGGTACCGTTATTATACACACATTCACACACACTGGAGCTAGCAAGATAGCAAAATAATTTGGCCCTGAAGTACTCAAGACTTCAGGGCCTACTTCAGCGTTTAGGTTAAAATAATACGGTATCACTCCGGCGACCCGTCGCCTGGCTTGAGCTCAAGAACGAGTGTCGAGTGAGGATCGATCTTGATCGAAGTCAGGTCGTTGTACTTCTTGCCGCTGAGGACATCCTTTGCTGATCCGTAGCCTTTCAACACCTCTGCGAAACGAGCCATGTCAGGCTTTGCCACAGCATCGCTGTTGTTAATCATCACGAGTATCGACTGATTGTCAGACTTCCGGTTGTAAACATATACATTGTCCTGCGGAATGAAATGCTTTAATGTGCCTCTGGCCATAGCGTCGCTGGTCTTCCTCCAGTTCAACATCCTGCGAAGGAATTCATAGGCCTCCTGTTCCTCTTTGGTTCGACCGTCTTCGGTGAATGCATTTCGCGTGTCGCCGGGCCATCCGCCCGGAAAGTCTTCGCGAATTACACCGTGGTCGCCTGAACCTTTCATAAGAATTTCAGTGCCGTAGTAAATCTGCGGAATGCCACGCGTCGTCAGGAGAAAGCTCATCACTTGACGGAACCGGGTCATGTCCCCTCCCACGCTGTGATAGATGCGGTCTACATCATGGTTGTCGGCGAACACCTTATGAACTTCAGGATCGAGGTAAAGAAAGTCATGGCTGAGCGCCTCATACAGTGCAAAGACATTTCCACCTTTGCGAAATGCGTTTAGCGTCGCAAAGTATAGCGGATAATCTGCCATGGCTTTCGTATGGGAGTTGTAGCCCTTGTAGTCGGCGCCACGGTCCGTCCACCAGGCAACCTGGGCAGGGCTTCCAATCCAGGTCTCTCCCACCACGTAGAGATCCGGAAACTCACGCAGCACCGCAAGAGACCACTGCGACATGAACTCTTTGCTGTTGTACGGATAGGTATCAACCCGAAGGCCGTCCAATTGGGCATACTCGATCCACCAAATCGTATTTTGAATCAGATACGTGGCCATGAAGGGATTGTCCTGGTTTAGGTCGGGCATGGTTGGAACAAACCAACCCTTTTCCATTTGACGACGATCGCGTTCTGCAGCGTGAGGATCAGACAGAGAAGCAATAGAATAGTTTGTCACCTCATAATTGGGATAATCATGCACCCAATCGGGGAACGGCATGTCTTTCATCCACCAGTGCTCAAGACCACAGTGATTGAACACAACATCCATCACTAGCTTCATACCGCGACGATGAAGTTCAGATGAAAGCGCTATGTACTGGTCATTCGTGCCATATCGTGGATCTACCTTGTAAAAATCGGTGATGGCGTAGCCGTGGTACGAATACTCCGGCATGTTGTTTTCCTGGATCGGATTGAGCCATAGTGTCGTGGCACCGAGGTCTTGTATGTAGTCCAGTTTGGAAAGTATACCCGCAAGATCACCTCCGTGCCGTCCACCCGGGAAAGATCGATTAATGCCTTCTTTCATTCCCTTGACGACATCATTGCCCGGATCACCGTTGACAAAGCGGTCGGGCGTAATGAGATAGATCACATCGCCTCCGTCTAATCCACGCTTGTGTGCGGGCGACGAACGTTCCTTCAACTCATAGGAATGTTTACGCGTTCGCTTTCCGTTTGCAAATGTAATGGGAACACTGCCGGCCTTTGCTTGTGGTGAAATCTTTAAGTCGACAAAGAGAAATCCCGGATGTGCACCGGGTGTAACACCGGTGACTTCCACTCCGGGATAGTCAACCGTTACAGAAGTTGCCGATAGGTCATTCCCCTTTACAAGAAGCTGTAAGTGATCGTTCGCCATCTCGGTCCACCAAAAAGGCGGCTCAATACGGTCGATGGTTATTGTATTCTTCTGTGCGTAAGATGTCACTGCCACGGCGACAATCGCGAACACAAGGCGGATTCTCATCATGTTAAGGTTCTTTTACAAGTTTTACGACATACCGATGACGCAGCGTCTGGATTTCAGCAATGTAAAGGCCCGGGGACAAGCCCTCCATGCTCCATCGACTTTCCCCGAGTCGCTGCAAGGCAAAGCTTTGTCCGATCATATTTCTTACCGTGACGCCCGTTACGATTCCATAGTCTGATGAAACAGAGAGATAGGATTGCACCGGGTTGGGATATACCGTGAGCCGTGGTTTCTGTTCACTATTGACTGCTGTTATTAGCGGATTGTCAATGGGAACGTCGGTGAACAGTTTGTATTCACCCGGCTGAAGGGTGACAACCGTAGCGGTCGAAGTTACTTCCAGCGGTTCGCCGTAAGCATAGTAGTCGTACCACGTACCCGAGTGCGGAAATTCGACAACGACACCCTGCTGACTGAGGCTAAAGTTCACGACGAGCTGTGCGTTCATTTCATCCGTACTTGTCGGCGCCGAATTGTACGGATTGTTCCTCAGCGTTACTTGCTTCAACAATGTCGTGCCTCCCCTGAATTCAGCTGTGCCATCCTTAAACACGGAATATTCCTGACGCAGCCGGATCAAATCTGCTGTGCGGTTGAACAGTCTCCGTCTGGGCGCCTCATCGCGAAGGCTCCAGCCCGTTGGTTTGGGAGAAAGCCTGCAGCCGTCGCTGATGGAGCCGTCTTCGCATCGGTTGATGCTTTGATCATAACCGAGTTCACCAAATTGCCATAGCATTCTTGGCCCGGGTGTAAGATAGAACAGCAACGCTGCACCTTCTGTACGTCGCAAAGCGACCACTGGATCTTTAACCGAGTAGCTTCCGGATGAGTTGCCAAAGGTCAGGTTCTTGTACATGATTCGTTCCTCGTCATGACTTTCCATGTACCCAACGAGATGTGGAACACTCCACCCCCGTTCGTTGTAATCGATCCAGCTAATGTCCGACTCTTCCTGGTAGCCCATCGTGTTTTGATTGAAGGCATGCACCAGGTTACCCCATAGCATCATCCCCTTGCCTTCATCTGCCCGATATTCGGCAAGCTCTTTTTCCTCCTGGTTCGCTGCGAAGTGTTCGAGTATGATCCACGCGTCCGGCGTGTGTTCCCAGATCGCATCGGCCATGCGTTTCAGCACAGCAACGCGACTTGCATCATATGCCGACCAAGCAGAAACGTTTGACGGATTGGACGTTTGTGTAAAGCCTTTGGATAAGTCGAATCGAAAGCCGTCAATCTTGTATTCGTTCAACCAGTAATACGTTACCGTATCAAGGTACGTCTGCGTATACGGGCTTTCGTGGTTCATGTCGTAGAACACATTGAATGGGTGTGTTGCATCCGTATTGAACCACTTGTTGTCGGCTTCCGGTTTCATGCTACTGAAATCGAAATCCATCATGACATAAGGATTCGGTAAATCCTGATGGTTCATGACGATATCAAGAATTACCGCAATACCCTCCTGATGGCAGCGATCGATAAATTCCTTCAGCTTGTCGCGCGTGCCATAATACTTGTCCGGCGCAAACATGAACGTAGGGTTGTACCCCCAGCCTTCATTGCCATTGAATTCGGTCACCGGCATGAGCTCGATCGCGTTCACACCAAGACGCTTAAAATACGAAAGGGTGTCGATCAGGTTTTGGTAGGAACGTTCACCGGCTCCAAAGAAGTCGCGGATTAAGAGTTCATAGATTACGAGCTCACCCTTTTCCGGCTTGACGTAGTCTGCAGCCTGCCATTGATACGGCTCAGCTCCAGTTGCAAACACCGCGACACGGTTAAAGTACCATTCTGAATGCAATGCAGCGGCAGGATACGGCTTAAGCGACGGATACGCCGACGCGGGGATGTAAACATCTTCCGGATCCAGGATCTTGTCGGCATAGGGATCTGCCACATAGATCGACTCATCAATGAGATACTGGTAGCCATACTCCACGCCGGCAGTAAGTCCCGCTACTTCTATCCAGAAATACTCGCCATCGCGGTTCATGAGGTAGTCCGACTGCACCTGCCAATCCGTAAAATCACCAAGGACGTACACATTTGATTTTCCCGGTGCCCACAGGCAAAGCGTTACGCGCGTGTCATCGCCCGGGGCATGATTAATTCCGGGAATAACACCTGCGGGCCGGGCAATTTCCGGACTGTTTTTCCTGACGATGTACTGAAACAACTCTTCGTCCGTGTCGCCGTCCGCTTCGGCTATGAGCTTTATGACAGCAGCGTCCGGAGTTGCAGGCACTACATACGTAAAATTGTATGCCGTTGCCTGCGCCTCATCGACAAGATTATCATTCACCCAAAGAGAGAATTCCGCTTCAGTCGGGGTTTCAGCTGCGATGTTGATGTTATCACCTGCATCGACAAAAAGATGCCTTTTGGTCGGTTCCGTGAGTTTAAGTTCAAAACCTCCGTCCCAGAACGAGGCCAGGTAGTCTGTGGTTTGTCCGTTGGACCAGTCGTTTCCTTTCAGCAGGATGCCGATCTGCGTTGCGTTGCTGATATCACTGGCAAAAAAATCGGATGGAGTAAAAACAACCGTGAACAGCGTCCGCCCTTCTACAAGCGACTTGGTGCACTTAGCGGGATCTGTGAGCGCTGCGTTGTTGCTCGCTGGGTTTACGTTCGACTTTGCATCGATGTTGAGTCCGGGAATCCACACCCACACCCACGCGGTTGTAAGATCAGCAAGCGGGGTGCCCGTTACGTCGTAAACGACCGTGATCTCATCGGCAGGCCGAAACAAAGCCGGTGTAATGGTCGGGTCGATCGATTCCTTCGACCACAACGCGCCCACCGTCAATGCAAATATGACTGCTAAGTATAATTTCTTCATGAAACGCTTGCGCCTCGCCGCCACGACAGCCAGCCCTCCGCCGTTACCCGGAGGCGCTGGTCTGCGTGCGGGCTCAAAACCCTGATTAAATCAACTAACCTTATACTTTGTGTTGTGGTGTTGATGTGTTGACGTGCTGATGTTGGATACCAACAAAACGATCTCGTTATGGGTAACCCGTTCACACATCATTCACCATTCACTCATTGTTATTTGAGGAAGTAGTACTCCCCTGTCCCCGTGTTGAGCGTGACGAAATACGTTCCCGCCTTTATGGGGATGTTTGGTCCACCTTGCGTCCCTATACCTCCGGGGAAGTCTGACGCACCCCAGTCGGCATCCCAGGCGTCATCAGCCCGGAACTTCACCTGACCATCTTCAAACGTCACTGACTTCGACCACAGGTACGGATTGGCCGGGTTCTGGATAAGATCAATGTCGGAATTCCATTCATTTGGAGTACCATCACCGAGAACACCAATGGCATTATAAGGCGTCGATCTGTCGGCCTTCATAAAGAAATACTGCCCGCTTTGATCGTTAAACCATATGAAGTAGGTGCCTGCGGTCACCGGGATGTTGGGGCCGCCCTGGAATCCGTAGCCAGAAGGATAAGTACCATCACCCCAGTTCTTATCCCAGTTGTCATTGGCGCGGAACTTAACTTCACCGTCAGTTAGCGTGAGTGTAGCGGTCCAGATATGCTCGTCGTTGGGATCCTGTGTCAGGTCTGTGTCGTTGTCCCAGCCCCCGGCCTGTCCGGTTCCGACAAGGCCAACCGTTGCGAGGGGCGTGTCGTCAAGTTTGGTAACCGTGTAATTACCCGTAAGGTCGTCGAGCTCAAGTTTGTAATACCCGTCCTCAGGAATGGGTACGTTCGGACCGTCCTGAACGCCCGTGCCGCTCGGATAATCGTTGGCTCCCCAGTTAACCGCCCAATCGTCATTGGCTCTAAACTTCAGCTCACCAGCCGTTAGATAAGTCGTGAGCGTCCAGGTAGACTTGTCAGCCTTCGTAGGGTCCGCGAGGTGCATATCGATATCGAAATCCCACATTCCTGGCGTCGCCGAACCGAGCACGCCGATGGTACAGTAATTACCACACTCACTGTCCTGATAAGTCGTCGCGGTTCGTGTGATCACCTGAGAGTAGACCGGCTCCCGACCAGAGTAACCATTTATTGTGGAACGCACTCGCAGGTATACAGTCCCTTCTTCAAATCCAGCCACGCCCAGTGCAAGCATCGTATTGTTAAAACGTTCAACGGTGATGGCAGCACTCGCGGTCGTCGTTTCCGCAAGTGATCGCGGCGCAGGAAAATCCGGATCGACGTCCATTTGAAGTTGATAGTTGGTCGACAACTGAACGCCATAATCCGTGCGCTCCCATTCGAACGTTTCGAGTATTTCACCCGCGTTATCGGGCAAGAGCTCGAACGGACCACCCGTTGCGTTGTTCTTAAACACGGGTGGAGTGAACGTGCTCTCATCCCCTAGCGTCGGCTTCGGTCCTTCATCGGCGCAGCTTGCAGCAAGAACAATCATGCAAAGTGCAAGCGCGTGATTATATTTTTTCATTATCAGTGTTTTCATACTTCCCATGAGTTATTAGTATCCCGGATTTTGTACCAGAGTCGGATTCGCGCCGAGGTCGGCTGCAGGTATAGGGAAAAGATCGCGGAATGATTCCGTACCGGTACCTTCCTTAACATTTCCCTTCCACGGCCACACATAGCTGCTGCCGGTGAACTTGCCATACCGGATCAGGTCAGTGCGACGGTGTCCTTCCCAGTACAGTTCGCGTGCGCGTTCATCCAGGATGAAGTCGAGTGTGAGTTCGCCGGTCGTGATGTTTCCGGAGTCGTCACCGTATGCTCTCTCGCGAATCTCGTTCACGTAGTTAAGCGCTTCAGCAACGGTACCTCCCTGTCCTCCTCTCAGCACGGCTTCTGCGTACATGAGGTACGCGTCAGCAAGGCGGAACATAGGCCAGTCGGTATGCACAAAATCAGCGTGTGCGTCCGCAGGGAGGGTTCCATCAAAATTGCGATTCCTGTATTTCGTCATCGCGTACCCTTCCGTGAACTGTCCGATGTCGTCGATCTCAAGCGATTGACCATCCGTCCAGAAGAGCGCACGGGAATCTGTTTCACCGGTGATATCGTCAAACTTCTCAACGAACGCAGATGTAGTGCGTACACCACCCCATCCGCCGGCAACTCCGAACATGCTCATGGCCACACCCGACATCGATCCGCCAATAGGTGCATGAACGAGATACACCATACCGCCGTAAGACTGCGTGCTTTGTCCATCATATGTTATGGGTAAGATCATCTCAGGGCTGTTGTTATTATCGGCGACGAAATTCATGAGATAAGCCGGTGCAAGCGTGTAACCAGCGCCGAGGACTTTGTTAAGAGCGGTGAGTGTCTCTGTGTACTTAGCCGTTCCGATATACACTTCAGCGTTGAGGTACAATTTGGCCTGGAGCATCCACGCCGCCGCCTTGTCGGCACGGCCATATTCAAATCGCGGCGCACCCAGATCATCTTCGATGTCCGCCAGTTCTGACTCGACGTAAGCGAAAAGATCATCGCGTTCGATCTGTTGCGGAAAGAACGAACCTGCCAGGTCGGCTTCCGTTACAAAAGGAGGATTGCCAAAGAGGTCAAGCGCGTGGTAGTACGCCAGCGCCCGCAGGAAACGTGCTTCAGCGTGATACGTCCGGATGTTGGCGTCCTCATTGCCTGCCGTGGCGCGGATGTATTCATTGCACAACGCAACAGTGTACATGATCCTGGAATAAATAGCGCCGATGAAAACGTCTGTTTGCGTCCAGGTGTGCCAATGAAAATCCTTGATCGTGGCGTCATTCCATCCGATCACAGCCTCATCGGTAGTGAGCTCCTGACAATTCCAGTATTGACGGAGATAGTTGCCAAAGCCTTCATCGATACCGGCGATATCCGGCTGCCCTGCAGGACCTTGCTGTCCACTGAGGGCAAAGGTTGCGTACAGCTTGGCAAGACCTTGTTTGTAAGCTTCCGGACTGTCATATACGTCCGCGGAGGTCTTAACCGTCTTTCCAAGAGTTTGCGGATCCAGATCGTTAAAGCAGGAGGTCGCGGTAAACGAAAAGGCAGCGACCATTGCTATTGCATATATTCTTGAGTTCATAAGCATTCTCATTTTTACAGTTAGTAGGTCAGGTTAATGCCAAGAACGAAGTTGCGCGAGCGCGGATAGATGTTGTTGTCGATACCTGGATCAAATCCATTGTTTACCTCAGGATCGATGCCGGTGTAGTCCGTGATCGTAAATGCGTTCTGCACGGTTAGGCTGAACCTCGCCTTAAACCGTTCTCCCGGAGAGACCGTGTAACCCAGACTGATGTTGTCCATCTTGAAGAAGGAAGCATCTTCCACGTAAATGTCTGACCAGTATTGCGGGTTGATAAACTGCGTGTTCAGGATGCTGGGCGAGATGTTGTTGAAAAACCCAGTGTTGATGTACAGCGCCGAGTATGTCGTGCCGGCTGCGCGGTTGTTGTACACGTAGTTGCCGAGACTCACCCTACCCGCGAGGAACAAGTCAAAGTTCTTGTATTGCAAGCTCGTATTGATGCCCATGAGGTAATCGGGATACGGCGAATGCTTGTGATACTTATTGCGGCCGTTGCTGGCGACATTACCCCCGCTGCCTGAACGGTCGACATAGAGGCCTTCAATGGGCATTCCATCCTGATCAAACACCTGCTGGAAGACATAGAATGCATTCGCAGGGTGGCCTACTGTATGAATCTGCACGGTATTGCCTACACCTCCGGATATTCCTCCTACTGCTACACCTTCATAGTTGGGATCCTGGGTACGCAGCAGACCCGTGATTTCATTTTGATTGTGGGTGAAGTTGAATCCAACATTCCAGGAAAGATCATTTTTGCCGATCACGCGGGCGTTGATCGTGACTTCAACACCTTTGTTTTCCAATGATCCTACGTTGGTCCACAGGAAGTTAGAGAAGTTGCTTCCGGCTGCTACCTGGATGTTGTTCAGCAAGTCTTCGGTTTCCCGTTTGTATACGTCTATTGTCGCGGTGATTCGGTCCCTAAGGAAACCAAAGTCAAGCCCGATATTGTACGTTGTGGTTTCCTCCCACTTGATGTTGCCGTCATAGGCGTTGGGACGAAGCGTGTTGTAGAACGTATTGCCGAACTGATACCGCGCCGTGTTGGTG
>DATCLO010000022.1:0-8664 GCA_036563875.1 Cyclobacteriaceae bacterium | reverse complement strand
GTGAAATAAAACCCATAGTCTACAGGGTGTTTCCGATGGAAGAAGCACCGGCAGCGCATGATTTAATGCAGAGCAGTCAGCACATGGGGAAGATTGTTCTTCAGTGGGCAATCACTAGCTAGAGACGCACGGCCGTGCGTCTCTATATGCTCTCAATCGCATCATTATATGTAGAGACGTTGCATGCAACGTCTCTACCATAATACCTGATCCTATGTGAAATCTATGTGCCTGGTTCTTGACCTTGTCGAGGGGCTATGTCCTATGTGGTTCACGCCTCCCGTATGTCCTTCAAAAGAAAAGGGCAACTGACGTCGCCCTTTTTCACCCTTGATTATAAGAAACACCGATTAGTCGTCTACATCCCAGAATACCCTGGAGGTCAAATTATCCCCTCCCATGTCTGCAGCAGCCTTAGCATAGTTCTCCGCATTGGCTGATGCTTCCCTGTCGGGATACGACAGTCGCCGGGCAAATCCTCCATTCAGGTTGTTGTTGAAAAGATTTGGACTCAGATCCGGATAGCCGCTTCTTCTGAAGTTTGCAAATGCTTCCGTGCCGTTCCTAATGTTAACAATCCAGTATTGGGTGTTAATTAGTTCCAGTGCATTGGCATCATTGTAGGCTACATCCGGGTGCGCCAGGTAGTCGTCAACATCATCATCCGGGATGGGAGTCACGTCGGGATACAGCGCGTATACCTCCATGTCCGCGCGAATGGCATTCTCATAGTACTCTTGGGGGTCACCACCAATCCAGCCCCTAAAAGCGGCTTCCGCCATAAGCAGCGATGTTTGCGCGTAGGTGACCCAGAATTCCGGAGCTGCCGGCGACGCTATGGTCCAGATGTTAAACTGCGAATAATTCAGACCACCGGCGCGGGAACCACGATATGGTCCATTCGGATCCGATATTTGCGTGTTTGTTACGCCGATCGGAACACCAAATTGGTTCGAAAGCTCGGTATCCGGATTCCTGTCATTAGCGACGGAAGCCGGGTTAGCAAAATTCGCAACCAACCATTTTCCGCGGGGGTCATTGGTATTTTTAAGCTGATCCACAAAAGGTTCGGCTGCATAGTTGAAGTGCGAGAAGTTTCTCAGGTTATTGTTTACGGCGTGGACATACAACGATCCATCGTACTTAACATACGCATTGTCATCGTTGGAAGTCATAACGCCGCCATCAACGGCATCCTGTACAATTTCCGCGGCCTTTGATGCGTTGATCTTCGAGTACCGCATGCCCAAACGTAGCAGCAATGAGTTGCCCAGCTTTCTCCACTTCTCTACCTGGTCTGCAGCGTTGTTTATGGGCTTTTGCGCGTGCAACCCGTAAAAGAGATCTTCAGCAACAAAGTCGGCACCAGGATTCAGGGCTGCGATGGCTTCCCGTAACTCCTTCTCCAGGTCGGCATAGATAACGGCATCGTCATCGTATTTAGGAGTGTAGATGAGGTCACCCACCGCTCTTCCTGCTTCGAAGTACGGCACATCGCCATAATTATCTACGAGTCCCATAAACACCTGAGCCTTCCATATCCTGATCATGCTCAACAGGTTGGTACGGTTTGTACCTTGGCCGAGCAAATCAATAGCATGGATCAAGCTTCTAAGGACTGACGGATACGACTGATCCCATTTGGGGTTGTTTACACCATCGATGTCTTGGTTGAAGTTGAAGCCAAGCGTTGCCCCCTGGTTATAGGGATTTACGAAATGCTGTACAATGGTATGCTCCGCTTCCCAGGTGCCGAGGTGCGACCGCTGCGCTCCGGCAAACAGGAGCGCAGGATCGATTTCGTTGACGGCATAGGGATTGGTATTGATTTCGACGAAATCTTGATCGCAAGCGCCCGCAAACATCAGGGCGGCCGCCGCAAGGATATAATGCTTTATCGTTTTCATGGCCTTAGAACCTTACATTAAGTGTGAGATTGTAATTCCTCGTTGTCGGAAGTGACGAGTTCTCATAGCCAGCCCTGAAGTCGCCGGACGACTGGATTGCCTCTGGATCAAGACCCTTAATGTCCCTATACAGGATGGCAACGTTCCGGCACGCAGCCGTCAGGGACAGTCCCTTGATAAAGGTCAATGCTGGAACACTTTGTACGGCGTTCGTGAGATTGTACGTCAGCGAGACGTTACGCAGCTTCACGAAGTCCGACTTGAAAGTGAAAGGATCTCCGATTTGCAGGTTCCTGTAATCGGCGTAGAATCCCTGAAGGTCCGTCACGGCAGTGGTGTTGGGCTCTCCGGAGCTAGCATATACTCCATCCACGATGATTCCGTTCTCGCCTTCACGACGTCCTTCGAGGGACATTACCGAAAGACCCTGACGCAGCATATTCAAGTGCGTCGACGACAACATGGTGCCACCAAACTTGTAATCGATATGGATGCCGAGCGTAAAATTCCTGTAGGTAATCCGGTTGTTCCAGCCACCGACATGTTTGGGTATGGAGCTACCCACCGGCAGGAAGCCATTCGTCTTCTCGGCCCCGGGCGTACTTGCATCTGTGGCAAGAAGTCGTCCGTTGTCGCTGACAAGAATCTGACCTTGCGCATTTCTCTTGTACGTTCTGGTGTACAGCTGATTCATAGGCAAGCCTTCGGTGTAGCGCAATTCACCGAGGAACTCGTTACCTGTACCGTTGAAGTAGATGACAAGCAACGTTCCGCTGTCATTACCTACATCGAGGACTTCGGTTGAGAGGTAGGCATTGTTCCAGGATGTCGTCCAGCTAAAATCTCCCACCTGGATCGGAGTGACTTCGATCAAAGTCTCGAGACCACTGTTGCGGAGGGAAGCTTTGTTTTCCGTGATGTTGCTGAAACCCGATGTGTTAGAGATCGCCACGTCGATGATTTGGTCCGTCGTCACTTTGTCGAACGCCGCAATGTCGAACAAGACCTTGTTGTCAAACAAGCGCAATTCGAGACCGATTTCCTTTTCTGTTACCGTGAAAGGCTGCAAGTTGGGGTTGGGTGCCAGGGCACCGCTGAGGCCTGCCAGCCATTGCCCGTTAAAGGCATTGCTATTGATAGAATACGTGAGGGTACCCTCATACGGATTCACACCATTCGCACTACCAACTTGTGCCCACGATGCACGCAGTTTACCATAAGTAAGCCAGCTTTGATTATTCAGGAGTTCCGAGAAAATGAAACTACCTGACACCGAGGGATAGAACTTGCTGTTCTTGTCCGGGTTCAATACGGAGAACCAGTCATTCCGTGCCGTAAAGTTCAAATAGAGCAGTCCGTTGTAACCAAATTCAGCCCAACCGTAGAGCGAGTTGACTCGGCTACGACTGTAAACATATCCTGCGATGCCCTGATTACGGAGCGTTCCGACGGACAATGCATAGATGTCGGGTGCAATAAAGTTGCTCGCGTTTTGTTCATTGCGTTGGAACTTCGTTCGCCACGTGTTTCCACCAAAGGCAGCGTCAACCGAAAACTTTCCGAATTCTTTACTACCTCCCAGGAGGAAATCGGCATTGATGTCCGTGGTTTGGTCTTGCCGGATATTATAGTTGCCGCGGTAAGTCCCATCGCCATTTAGCAGCGTCGTCGAACCGGTGCCATTGAGCTGGTTCCACTCCATGAAGTTGTTTCCAAGGTCGTAGTTGTACCGACCCTGGATATAAAGCCAGTCGGTGAATTCGTAACGCAACGTTGCTGTTCCGAGGAGGCGATTTCTCTCGTCGTTGAAAAACTGTCCCTTTTGAATGGCGTAGTATGGGTTGTTGATCGTTCCCAGAAAACCGTTGGTACGGAATTCAGCGCCCGTCTCGGGATCAATTGCATGCTCCCTGAACGCTTCCAGCGGCGTGGAGATAGCAAGACGCGTGAAGAAGTTTATAGGACCATCTCCTTGCGTACCGATCATCGGAGGGTTGATGTTTTCTTCGTTCGCGTAATTAACGTTCAGTTGTAATTTGAGCTTTTCGGTAATATTGTGGTTGATGCCCACGTTGAAGATTCGCTTCTTGTATTCATTGTCGGGCACGATACCTTTTGCGTCGGTATTGGAAAACGAAGCGCGGAAGCTGCCTTTCTCGCTACCACCTGAAAGGCCAATGGTATTCGTCCAGTTGGTTCCTGCGCGCAGGAAGTCAAACAGTCGATCAGGATAAGCAGAATAGGGACGCATCACGCCGTCAAAGTTGACAGTAGGCGCGCCATCGAGGCGTTCGCCGAAACCAAATTGACCTGCAGACTGCGCCTCACCTTGCGTTTGCGGTCTCACCCCGCCGGTTCCCATACCGTATTCTGTCTGCGTGATCTCATCGAGGAAATTCAGCGCATGTGATGACGTAAAGCTCGAGGTAAAGTCAACCCCAATTCCCTGGTTCCTGTTTCCGGATTTGGTCGTTATAATAATAGCGCCGTTTGCTGCGCGGGAACCGTAAATGGCAGCGGCGGTCGCACCCTTGAGCACCGTCATACTCTCGATGTCGTCAGGGTTGATGTTCTGCAGGTTATCTCCGCGGTCGCGTTGTGACACCGCGCCATTGCCATTCGTCCCACGGGCACCTTGATCCATGGGCAAGCCGTTGATGACGATGAGAGGCGCGTTGTTCGCTCCAGCGAAAGCTGCCTGACCCCGAAGCCGTATCTGCATACTTGCTCCGGCGCCCGCTGCAGGTGGCGTGATGTTGAGGCCGGCCACCTTACCCTCGAGAGATTCCATCAGGTTGGTTGTGCGGTGACTAACAAGTTCATCCGTCTGCACTGACGTTGCGGCATAGCCGAGTTTCTTCGATTCCTTTTCAACACCGAGTGCGGTAACCACGACCTCCTGAAGAGAGCGGACGTCAGGAGACATCGACACGTCAATGACCGTTCGGCCACCAACCGTTACTTCCACCGTGCCGTAGCCTACGAAGGAAAAGACAAGGACGCTGCTTTCGTTCGGCACATCCAGTGAGTATCGCCCATCGGAGTCGGTCGACGTACCAATTGCTGTCCCTTTGACAACTACGTTCACACCGGGAAAAGGGCTTCCCGTTTCGTCGGTCACGCGGCCGTTTACGCCAACAAGGGCCGGGGCATTAGGTTCATGCGGTGAAGATGGGGGTTCGGCTGCCCGTGCCACCCCCACGTTGATCAGCAATAACATGCTGCACAACAGGTAGAGCTGCTTCATCTTTTAGGGTTTAGATTTATGATTTAGGTAAAGGGTTGATTCTCAGATTATTGACTCTAGCCCTATCACGTAAGCCCCCACGACACGATGGAATAAAAGTAAAAAGTACACTTAATCCCTACTTCCAAAATTGACCAGCGAAAGATTTTGAACAATCGATTGCGGCAACGTTGTAATGGCTGCCGGGCGGCAGCAGGGACTTCCAACCGTGGAGGCGCAGAGACAGAGAGCACCCCCCTGGCAAGTACCGCAACATCAACACATCAACACATCAACATTTCAACACTTCAACACATTCTCCGCATTCCTCCGCCTGAACTCCCCTGGCGTGTAGCCAGTGAACTTCTTGAACGTTGTGGAGAAATGTTGTGAGGAGTAAAAGCCGGTTTCGAGGGCAATGTCCGTTACGTTTGCGCTCGTACGCTTCAGCTTTTGGATGGTCTCGGATATTCTGATCTTAATAAGGTAGTTGAGCGGTGAGAAGCCGGTGCATCGTTTTACTTTTTCCGTGAACGCCGTTGTACCCAATCCGAAAAGGGCAGCCATCTCTTCGACGGTCCACTGATATGCCAGGTTGCTTCGCAGGACTTGCTCCAACTGAAGGACCAGTTCGGGTGGATCGCGCCGTTCGGGCGCCTGCAATTTCGATTGTCGCGCGACAAGTATGAGAAGGGAATCGATCAAATGATTGACACGCGTGAGATATCCCAATTCCTGGTCCGTGATTTCTGAATTCAACTGCTGAAAAATGTTGAGGGCCTCTCCCATCTTCAGGACCTTGACATCATTGGTCAGCAAAATCTTGCCGATATCATGTTGATCGCACTGTGAAAGGTTACTCCACTTATCCAGAATGATGCCCGCGTTTTCTCTTACGTCGGCCTCGAGGTGCAGCCATACCAAAGATCCGATATCGAGGAATCCCATAGCACCACCGATAGCCTGGCCCGGGAGAACGACAGCAACATCACCCGGAAAAAGCACAAAGGGTTTACCGTCAATCAGCCATTCAAATTTGCCATCCAGGATGTAATACAGGCGCAACGTGTTGGAAGTAACGAGGGGAAAAGTATCAAACTTGACCGTGCTGTTCTTCCTGAGGACGAATTCGCGCACATGCGGCAAATTAGCAAGCTCAGCGGAATTTCCGTACTGAAATGAAAACGGGTTCATAAATCACTTTCAACTGTAGGAACTGAAAAATCACTCTCACTTAAACAGCAGCGGCGCGAAGCTATACAGGTTGTGACGCCAAACCGGCCATGTGTGTCCACCCGGATGTTCCGTGTACGAATACTTTATTCCCAACTCATCAAACTTTGCCATCATGGTCTTGCAGTTCTCATAGGCGATATCCTCCTTCCCTCCCATGGCGATCCAAAGGCTTTTGAGATTCTTGTTGATGGTCGCCGCATTCTCTTTCATGAATGCGTACTCAGGGTCGGAAATCATGGGCTGATTGCTCCACCACCCCGAGCTGAATACGCCGAGATAGCTGAACATGTCAGTATTTCTTACGCCAGTGTGAAGGGTATGGAGGCCGCCCATCGACAGACCAGCAAGAGCCCGGTTATTGGCGCCTGGCGCGACACGGTAGCTGTTTTCCACGAAAGGAATCACAACCTCCCTGAGCTCCCGGCTGAATATGGCTAGCGACTGCTGTCCGAAGGCGCCTCTTCCTGATGGTCCCATATTGGCATCGACCATCACGATGAGCATGGGCACTGCTTTGTTTTCGGCGATGAGGTTATCGAGGATCAAATCAGTATTACCTTGTGTTGCCCATCCCCTCTCGTCTTCGCCTCCTCCGTGCAGGATATACAACACAGGATATTTTTTGTCTGTCTGGGTATCATAACCTGGTGGCGTGTATACATAAAATCTTCTCCACGCTCCTGCCACGGGTGAATAGTAGCGTTTGATTCTGATATCGCCGTGAGGTACGTCTTTGATTGCATAGTAGTCGTCACCAGGAAACGGTATTTCAATTCCGCTCGCCATGCGTCCCATGCCGTAGAAAGTTTCGCTTGCGGGATCAGCAACGGCCACGCCATCGATTAACAATGAGTAATAATGGAAGCCCGGGCCGATGGAGTCCGTGACGACCTCCCAGACTCCTTTGTCATCTTTCACGAGGTCATACTTCTTTCCCAGGTCAATCTGTACGCGCTGAGCTTCCGGAGCATTGATGCGGAAGAGCACGCGACTTCCCGGCAGAATCCTGGGAAACTTGGCCGACCTCACATTTGTTGATGCCGCTGTTCCCAACACGGTGTACTTCGAAAAGCTTGCCTTGTTCACCGGTTTGAACAACAGCTGGGAGAACATGTACAGGTCATTCTTCCACACGTTGAAATCGTGACCGCCGGGTTCTACATAATAAATGTGGGGTACGTCATGCTCCTCGAGATAATCGTGAAGCCGCTGACTGAACATGATAAGATTGTCATCAAGACCACACGAAATCCAAAGCAACTTTAACTGGTCGTCGGTCTTACTGGGATCGGGCACCAATTCTTCAGGTGTCTTCGTGTTGGGTGCGGAAGAAAAGCCGCCGATCCATGCAAATCGATCGAGGTTACCCAATCCAAAGTTCAGCGACTGTCCCCCACCCATCGACAACCCTGCGATGGCACGATGCTCGCGATCCTTGTATACCGGGAAATTCTTTTCAACAAATGGAATGAGATCGTTGAGCAAATCTTTCTCAAACGTCGCGAAAGCCTGGACCCTTTCAGGTTCGAAAACATTGCCTCCCGCCCGATCGTCCTTCATCGCCCTTCCATTGGGCATCACAACGATCATTGGGCTCAGCTTTCCCTGAGCGTATAGGTTGTCTAATATTACCGGAGCATTCGCACCCTTAAGCCATTCTTTCTCATCCCCGCCGATTCCGTGCAGCAGGTATAGCACCGGATACTTCTTCCGCTTTGAATAGCCGGGAGGAGTGTAGATGAGGGCCTTTCTATTTACCCCGACGGTTTTAGAAGGGTACGAAATAGAATCCAGCTTTCCGTGAGAGATGTTCGCTTGTGGTGCGTCAAATCCTTCAGGAACGCGGATCTCCATCTGCTGGGCAACGGCGCCCGACATAACAATTAGGAAAATCGAAACTGAGAGTAAGCCACTTTTCATGATCGGGTGATATGTAGGCCCGGGGTAATTCCTTTTTAATATTTGTAAGATATTCACAATTGTGTAAAAATGACACAAAAACGTGTAATTTTTACACGAATAGCAGCAGGATGAACCGGGCGTCCTTTCTTTGCATGAGTCAGGGGTGACCCTATCTGGGCATGCGATTCGAACGCCGGGGGGGGGGGCGGAAGAACCAACGGTCTAAGATTCGCCACATTGCTTACTGTGTAGTGTATTAGAACAGATCAAGAATCTCCCCGGCGTACTGTGCTTAAAACAGCCCTGAGCAGATGATGGTGACGAGCGGAGTAATGTAATCCTTCAGGTGAAGCCTTAATTGCTTCAGCGACTTGGTCAGGTGATACTGGATCG
>DATCLO010000021.1:0-27276 GCA_036563875.1 Cyclobacteriaceae bacterium | reverse complement strand
TGCCAACTGAGTTTAGGGCGACTATAGCGGTGGGGATCACCTCTTCCCATTCCGAACAGAGAAGTTAAGACCACCAGCGCTGATGGTACTGGGATAAAACCTGGGAGAGTAGGTCGTTGCCTTTCTTTTAACAAAAGCCCCGGAGCAATCCGGGGCTTTTTTGCTTTCTCCATCGGAGCGCGCAGGTTGCACGTCTCTACTATACGTTTCCTAACAGAACGAGGGACCATCGGACCGATTACAACTATCCGCGCGCGGCTTTGCCGCCCGTGCCCTCCCCAGACAATTGGCGTCTCGCACGGTCTTCGACGATCTCAACACCTCCCGTTCAAGACGCAAAGAACTCAAAGTCATCTCTGTGAAACTCCGTGTGCTCTGTGCCTCGGTGGTGAAGAACAATCCTCTCATCCCTCCATCTCACACTCACACTTGTCATTCTCCCCCATCCCTTCTATCTTTCGCTTTTGGTGCTGTGTAAGACGACACTTTTGCTGTGAAACGAACACCCCTGCTCATTACCATAGGAGTCATCGCATTAATAGCAGGAGGAATCTTCGCCTATCAAAAATTTTTCAGACCACAAAAACTCACACCCTGGGAACTCATTCCCTCCGGCGCCGTCGCAGTCTACGAACCCAGCAGCTGTCAGGAATGCATCGAACCTGTAAAGGCAACATCCATCTGGCAGATCATCATGAAAGCCGCGCTCTATAACAAGAACCGCGACTCCCTGCAAAACATCATCAACCTCCTCAACGAACAAAAGCCCGGATCTCTCGTATCACTGCACGTCACACGAAAAGACGACTTCGACTTCATCTTCTACCTTCCGCTGGCCGACAAGAACGAACGCCTGATTGTCGAAGCTGCCGCGTCCGACTGGAGCAGAAAGCCCGGAGTCCGCCCGACACAACGCATGTTCAACTCCATCACCATCAATGAACTCTCCACCGGCGGAACTACTTTCTCATGGACGATCCTCGACGACGTATGGGTCGCCAGCTTTACACCTTTCCTCCTCGAAGACGCCATCCGCGTTTTCGGCAGCGACGAACGATCAACATTCCGTCAACGCCTCGGGAGCATATACCAGATGCCTAAACTCAAAAACGACGCGGGCAACCTCTACATCCACCTCCAAAACTTTTCACGGTGGCTCTCCGTCTTCTCATCCGACATCAACGCCGACCTCATCCGTCATTTCGGAAGAGCCGCAGTGCTCGACATCAAAGCAGCGGAAAAAAATCTCGTCCTCAATGGGTTCAGCGTCGAAGAAGGTAGCGCCGGCTCTGTGCTCACCGTATTCAGAGATCAGTTCCCTACATCATTCGATATCAAACAATATGTCTCCAATCGCACTGTATTCCTCGCGACCTATGGTATTAGTGAGGGTCTCGATTTTGGTGTACGACTGAGCCGCTACCCGGAACGACGCAAAGTGCTGGAAGATACGCTTATTCAAATCGCGCGTTCTCTCAATGTCAATATCCGTGACCTCTACACTGCCGTCGACAACGAAGTGGGTGTCTGCTATGTAGAGTCAAGTCAAAACAAACTCTCCCGCGTCCTCATTATAGAAACTGAGTCACCCGACACGTGGCTGTCAACGCTGAACCGAATGGCGTCGCGCTTTAGCGTCGACACAGTGTTCTTCGAACCGTTCGGCGACTACGAAATCCGTCAACTTCCGGTGTATCGATTTCCTGAAAAACTCTTTGCACCTTTTGTCAACGGGTTCGATCACACATACTATACAACGGTCGGCAATACGGTAATTATCGGCGAAGACCTGGAAGAACTGAAAGCCTTTCTTGAAGACATCGAACAAGAAGAAACCTGGGGAAAGTCTGTTGCTCAAAACCGGTTCCTTGAATCAACCCTTCTAGAATCAAACGTAAGCCTCTACATCAACACACCAAGGATCTGGAACATCCTTCGCGGGTCGCTCAACGAGAAATGGGTCAACTTCATTCGCGATAACCGAAGTTTGCTCTCCTCAGTGGGCATGGGTGCCATCCAGTTCAGCCACCTGAACGAAAACTTTTATACGAACGTTGCGTGGCAGTACGAATCTTACGAACCGCGCACACCCACACCACGTCAGGAACAAATGCTGGTCACAACGTTTCCGACGAGCCTTCGTGGACAGGCGTTCGTCGTGAGAAGTCACGTCGACAGATCCCTGGAAGTCCTTGTTCAGGATTCGCTGAATCGAATACACCTGGTATCGTCGACCGGCAATGCACTGTGGTCAAAAGAATTGAACGGACCGATTATCGGTGAACTGTTTCAGGTCGACTTCTACAAGAACGGAAAACTCCAGTACCTCTTTGCGACGGAAGGTCAACTTCACATCATCGATCGCCTCGGCAACTACGTTCCGCCCTTCCCGGTTACTGTTGCTGCCAAGGACATCGAGTACCTGAGCCTCGTCGATTACGATCACAGCAGGAACTATCGATTCCTGATTACAGATCAGTCGGGCAAAGTTTGGATGTACGACAAGCAAGGCACAAACCTTGAAGGATGGACTCCTCGCAACGTCGAAGACGACCTCTTCACACCAGCGCGACATCATCGCATACGGGGACGCGATTACCTCATCGCCATTCGCCGCGACGGTCGCGCATACCTCATGAACCGCAGGGGAGAAATGCAACGCGGCTTCCCGCTCAACCTGGACGCGAGACCTGCTGGCGACTACTTCCTTGACGTTGGAAGTACCATCGAAAATACAAGTTTCATCATTGTGTCCAGCGACGGTTTCCGTATTCGCTTTAGCCCTGCAGGCAAAATTCAATCGCGCGAAACGCTTATCAAATCGTCCATAAGTTCGCGCTTTAGTCTTGTTAAGGAACGTAGCGGAAAATCGTATGTCATGGTAAGACAGGATCCGGCTAGTCTCACCATACTCGACATCAACGAAAAGAATATCATTACAAACCCCTACATCGGAATGAACCCGGTTGTGGTTCGCTACTACGACTTCGGTGCGGGCAGCGTTTATTATTCCATTACAGACCAGGTTCAGAACCTAACTTACATCTACGACCAATCCGGCACTTTGCTCACCTCCCCGCCTATTGAGAGCAGTTCCTGCGATTTACACCCCGGAAAATCCGGCAAAGTGTCGGCATATCTTACATATAGGGGTTCTCTGATGGTCAAACCGCTTCCCTGATCGGTTACTTTCCCTGCCTCGCCGTATTCAATCTGCTGAACACCAACACGTTCTATCATGAAGGCGATTCGACTAACTTTTGTCTTCCTGTTGGCTTTAGTCACGTCTTTTGCCGTGCGGGCGCAACAGATTCACCTCGGACTCACCACGGCGGTCAACGCAACCTTTGTGCTTGACAAAGGGCTTTCCCAGGATCCCCGGTACAACTCGCAGTACACGTACAAGATGGCGCCTGTAGGATTCTCCTTTGGCGTAGACTTTGGAAGAACTTTTGGTCTCTCGCTGGAGTCCATCCTTTCGAAGCAGGGACAGATCTATGAAATCATAGATGCCGCGCAACAAATCAAAGGTCAGCGCGAAATCAGTTTGAGTTACGTTCACCTGCCGCTGCTCATGCGCTTCATGAGTGGTGGTAATTCAGCGGTCAGAACAAATTTCAATCTGGGTCCCCAGCTTTCCTTCCTCACGGAAGCCGTTGAAAGCATGCATTACGATGCAGGCACGTTCACCATACCAGACGATCCCAGCTTCGTACTTCCGGAAGGAGCTGTTGACAATGGCGACGGCACCTACACCGCGCCCGCCATGGAGCCTTCAGAAATCTTGACGAAGAAGGCGAACCAGTTTAAGAACATGGAGTTTCAGATCGCAGCGGCGTTTGGTGTCGACATCGACCTCTCAAGACACCTTTATCTCAGTACACAAATACGCGCGAACTACAGCCTTACCGACATGCGCACCGGCGATGTAATCGATGCCATCACTAACGGCGAAGGGCAGGATCTGTTCAGCCACCGCGCCAGCATGATCGTGGGTCTGCAGGTCGGATTGCACTATACTTTCGGTGTGACGAGATCTTTTAAGTTCAGGAATTAATCTCCCCTGAGCTTGTCGAAGGGCGGTTCGTGGGCCTGCCGAAGGACGATCCTAAAGTCGGTCAAGAAAATCAGTAATCGCAGTATAGATGCGCTGGCAATCCTCTTCCGTGGTCACATAGGGTGGTACGGTGTAAATGACGTTACCCAGCGGACGCAACAGGATGCCGCGATGCAGAAAGAATCGATACATGTCTGCTGCGATCTGGTTGTCATAGCGCGTTTCTCCGGCATCTATTTCAATCGCAAGGATCGTCCCCAGTGATCGCGCGTCGCGAACGCGGTGATGACTGTGAATCTTCATCACAAACTCGGCGTGGGATTTTGATATCCGCGCAATGGCGGTCTTGCAATTCTGTTGTTGCAGCAAACTGTAGCTGGCGTTGGCAGCCGCACAGGCAATGGGATTGGCTGTGTATGAATGCCCGTGATAGAACGTGCACTCCGGACCATCGTCTTCAAACGCCGCATACACTTTCTGCGACACACCGGTTACACCCAACGGTAGTGTTCCGCCCGTTAGTCCTTTCGACAAGGCAATGAGATCTGGTGCCTGCTTCAGGTATTCGCTGGCAAACATTTTTCCAGTGCGGCCAAATCCCGTAAACACTTCATCTGCAATGCACAGCACTTCATTTTTCTTCGCATAACCGAGCATCTGTTCGAGTACATCGGCCGAGTACATTCGCATTCCACCCGCAGCCTGTACCAAAGGTTCGTAAATGAAGCAGGCGACATCGTCAGCCTCAATGGCCAATTTAAACTGGTTCAATACGTTTTCCGCTCTGCTCGGTGTGGGGAAGTCAATGAACGTGACCTCGAACAGCAACGGATGAAAGGGGCGCGTGAAGAGCCCACGCTCTCCTACAGCCATCGACCCGAACGTGTCCCCATGATAGGCTCCTTTCAGGGCCACTACTTTACGCTTCTCACGTCCGAGGATGTACCAGTACTGCAATGCAATCTTGAGCGCGACTTCCACGGCCGTGCTTCCGTTGTCCGAATAAAAGATTCGTCCTTGCGGAAACGGCAGCGCTGAACGAAGGTGTTCTGCAAGTTCTATGGCCGGCTTGTGCGTAAATCCCGCAAAGATCACATGCTCAAGTGTTTGCGCTTGCTCAGCAACAGCCTGGGCAATGTCTGGATGTCCGTGACCGTGAAGGTTTACCCACCAGGATGATACTGCGTCGAGGATGGCGCGTCCATCGTGCGTAAGCAGGTAGGCCCCACGACCCCCGGTAATTAATATTGGAGGCTCCTTCTTTCCAAGGGGTGTGAATGGGTGCCAGATGATATTACGGTCGGTGTCCAGCCATTCACTGGCCTCGCGACCGGTTGTACTGTTCTGCATATTTCTTTACCATTTGCCTGTTTACCACCAGCTCTTTTTCGACGTGAAGCAGAACCTTCAATCCCGTGTGATGGCAGATAATGCGTTCGCTTTCTGCGTTGTGTTCTCCATTAAAGATAATTCCCAATGGATTTAATCCTCGGTTTTGAAGCGCCTCCACGGTAAGCAATGTGTGGTTAATACTGCCGAGATACAGGTCGGCGACGAGAACGATTTCAGCGTTGAGTTTGGGAATAAGATCGATGACAAACTCCGTGTCATTAAGCGGGACGAGACACCCGCCAGCGCCCTCAATAATGAGATCACGTGGTGAGGAAGGGCGGGAGAAATCGTCTGATCGTATTGTGATCCCTTCGAGACGCGCTGCCGCATGTGGTGACATGGCATGCTGCAACAGATATCGCTCAGGATGTATCGTTGTCGTGTTATCGCTTACGAGATTCTTTACCACATCGGCATCACGAGGTAAGCCGGCTTGTATGGGCTTCCAATAATCTGCCTTCAAAGCCTCGCATAATATTGCAGAGACGAGTGTTTTTCCGCTGTCGGTATCTATTGCCGTGACAAAAATGTCCATCGTTCCTTATGAAATGAAATTAACCAATGTCTGTCTTGAACCACATAGGACATAGGGCACATAGGGGTCACATAGTTGTACTACTTTTTGAGTTTGTTTAATTCAGAAGCAAGTGAGACAATATCATCATCGCTGTTGAACACGTGCAGACATATCCGCAGTCTTTCCGTACCCGGTTTTACTGTCGGTGATAATACCGGGCGTACGTCATAGCCTAACGACTGCAACGCTGATGCCGCACTGCGGGTTTTTTCGTTGCCGCCGATGATAACGGGCTGTATTGCGGTTGTGCTGCCGGTGTCGTGGTTATAGTTCTTTCGAAACAAGTTGATCTTGTCTGTGAGAATGTCGGGTAATTGACGATGCTTGCGCACAAACTCAAAACTGCAACGAATCGCGGAGAGACTGTGATCGGGCATTGCGGTGGTGTAAATAAAAGGTCGGCTGAAGTTTACCAGGTAGTTCCGAACCGACGCTGGGCAACACACGCATGCGCCGTGAATGCCCATCGCTTTTCCGAACGTGAGTATTCGAATCGGTATTTCTTTTTCCAATCCGAGTGATGACGCCAACCCCCCGCCTTCCTTTCCGAAAATACCCGTGGCATGTGCTTCATCCAGAATGATTACTGCGTTGTGTTTTTGTGCGACTGCGACAAGGTCCGCAAGCGGGCAGAGGTCGCCATCCATTGAATACACCGATTCCACGACAATGAACGCAGTACCGCTCGCCTTGTTCAGCTTTCGATTCAGATCGTCCATGTCGTTATGTCGAAAGCTGTAGCGATTTGCGAGACTTAACCGAATGCCATCTTTCAGTGATGCGTGCGATTGTTCGTCGTACAACACCGTGTCCCCTCGCTGAGGAAGACAGGAAAGAATGCCAAGATTGGCCATGTAACCGGAACTGAAAAGCAGGCTTTGATCTGTTCCCGCGATGGTGGCAATGAAGCTTTCAACCTCTTCCGCCAGCTGCGTGTTGCCAGACAAAAGTCTGGATCCGCCACTTCCATTGCGCATGCCGGAAGCTTTGGCAAGAAACTCCTTGACAGATTTTCTGAGTTCTTCCGAACGGGCTAGACCAAGGTAGTCGTTGGAGGTGAAGTCCTTCCAGTTTTCCGGAACGATCCGGGTTTGTCGGTACAGCCCGCGAGTCCTTTGCGCTTCCAGTTGTTCTTCGATCCGCGTCAGGAAATCACTCATCCTTTAGCGCGCATTTTTTCAAGGCGATCCCACATCTCTGAAGGGATTGTTTCAAGGTGGCTGAATTCGCCTCCGTTTCTCAGCCATTCCCCGCCGTCAATCGTGATTACTTCGCCATTGACGAACGCCGAATAATCAGACAACAGGTACGCAGCCAGGTTGGCGATTTCCTGGTGGTGACCGACGCGCTTCAACGGGATACGGTTCGCAGGATTGAATTTTTCAGCCAGTTCACCGGGTAGTAGCCGAGACCATGCGCCTTGCGTTGGGAATGGTCCGGGAGCAATTGCATTTGTTCGAATGTTGTAGCGAGCCCATTCTACCGCCAGGGATCTCGTGAGAGCAAGCACACCTGCCTTTCCGCAAGCGGATGGCACGACATAGCCTGAGCCGGTCCACGCATAGGTGGTGACGATATTGAGAAAAACGCCCGGCTGCTTCTTTTCAATCCAGTTCTTTCCGGCAGCCAGTGAAAAATAATATGTACCCTTCAGAACAATATCGACGACGGCATCAAAAGCACGGTGTGATAGCCGTTCGGTTGGACTTATAAAATTGCCGGCAGCATTGTTAAGTACACCATCAACCGCGCCAAAGCGCTCTTCCGTTTGGCGTATCACGTTTTCGATTTCCTCGTAATGACGTACGTCGCAGCCAACAGCGAGAATCTGCCCTCCGGTTTCACGCGTGAGTTCTGCAGCTGTCTTGTTGAGCACCTCTTCCTTGCGGCTAGCGATCACGATGTTGCCGCCAAGTTGGAGGATGTATTTTCCAATAGACCTTCCGAGACCAGTGCCACCGCCCGTAATGATTATGGTTTTGCCCTTCAGTGCTCCGGGCTGCAGCATACCTTCCGTGTATTTCATAGCCAAAGGGTTTTTTGTGGGAAGCGAAATTTCGAAGCAAATACCGAAGAAATATTTATTTTTCGAACATTTATCCCCTTTTGCCGATGAACCCAACCGTTCGCAGGCATCTTTTTAGTACGCCTGTCGTCGTCGCCGCCCTGGGCTACCTGGTAGACATCTACGACCTGGTGCTATTCGGCATTGTTAGAATTCCTAGCCTGAGGGGCATTGGTATTCCAGATGATCAAATATTAACCGAAGGCATACATCTCATCGATGCGCAGATGTTTGGCCTGCTTATCGGTGGTATTGTCTGGGGAATCTTCGGCGACAAGAAAGGCAGGCTGTCCGTTCTTTTCGGATCAATTCTCCTTTACTCGCTGGCGAATATTGCCAATGGTTTTGTAACCAATGTCGGTCAATACACTGTGATTCGATTCCTCGCCGGAGTTGGACTTGCCGGTGAACTGGGAGCCGGAATTACGCTGGTTGCGGAAATACTCCCGAAAGAGATCAGAGGCTATGGCACGACACTGGTGGCTACGGTTGGTATGTTTGGCGCTGTGCTGGCGTACTTCATTGCTGAGGCATTCGACTGGCGGGTAGCCTATTTCATCGGAGGCGGTCTTGGTATCCTGTTGCTGATCATGCGGATCGGTGTTTTCGAATCCGGGTTATTTGCAAAGGCCAAACAGACTGCCGCCAGTCGCGGTAATTTTTTCTTGCTTCTTACAAACGGGAGGCGGCTCAAGAAATACCTGGGGTGTATATTGATCGGTATGCCCACATGGTATGTGGTGGGAATCCTGATCTTCCTATCGCCCGAGCTTGGCGCCGCACTGGGAATTGCCGAACCCATGGTGGCGGGCAAAGCCGTGATGTTTAGCTACGTCGGCCTGGCCATTGGAGACATGGCCAGCGGACTCATCAGCCAATGGCTGAAAAGTCGCAAAAAGGTAGTGCGTCTCTTTATTTTATTGACCGGCCTTCAAGTCTTATTATATGTATATGCGCCAATTAGGTCTACAGAGTTCCTATACTTCATGTGCGTGATGCTTGGAGTATCTGTGGGGTACTGGGCGCTTTTTGTGACTATTGCAGCCGAACAATTTGGGACCAATTTACGGGCGACCGTGACCACTACTGTGCCCAATTTTATTCGCGGAACGCTGCCTGCCCTGAATTTCTTCTTTGTTGCAGCAAAAGATCAATGGGGTATCCTGAACGCCGCTCTCATTGTGGGAGCCGGAACGATCATTATTGCCCTGGCGGCCCTAAGCCTACTCAGCGAAACCTTTCATAACGACCTGGATTACATCGAACCGGAATCCTGAAAAAGCCCTGGGAAGGGCATAAAAAATGTTCAAAAAGGAGATGCCCTTTTCCGTATATTGGCGGCAAAGACCGGATCGCATTCCAATCAGAGCCAGGGTGAACCGGATTGTTAGTTTTTTTCTTTTTGTTGCGGTGCCTGTACTAATGCAGGCCCAGAACGTCTCTCGTATTGATAGTCTAAAGGCAGCTCTAAAGTCCTCCGAAGGTATAGAGCGATTCAACGTCCTTAATGACCTCGGTTTCGAGTACCGGTTGTCATACCCGGACAGCACCATTTATTACTGCGAAATGGCATATGCCCTGGGGGAAGAACTGGGCCTGACTAAGGGACTTTCCAAGCCGTTGAGTTTTATCGGTCTGGCGATGGCCTACAAGGGTGACTACGAAACGTCCTTCGAATATCATACCCGGGCCATTGAACTGGCTGATCAGGAAGGCGATTCCGTGCAACTGGCATTTGGCTACAACAACTTTGGGCGTCTTTTCTTCGACCAGGGCGACATGGCACGTGCCTACAACAACTTCATGCGCGCCGAAGAAATCTTCACGGCGACCAACGACGTCGTTGGACAGTCCTACGTCGCACGCAGTCTTGCCAGCCTGTACAAGTCGCAAAACGACATGGAGAAAGCACTCCGCATGTCGCTAAAAGCATACGAGCTGAGAAAAGCCATCGGATCTCCCCGCGGGGTGTTGTCTGCCCTGATGGAACTTGGTCTTGTTTACGAGGCAGTGGGAGATACAGCAAATGCCATTCAATCCCTAAGGGAAGCGGATTCTATTGCACAAGCGATTGATGATCGCATCAGCCAGGCAGAAATAAACCTCGCACTGGCAGAGTACCTGCTGAACGGTCAGGATAATGAGGCGGCAAGCGAAGCTGCGTATAGTGCGTTGCGGATCATCCGCGATACCGATAATCAGCGACTCCTTCCCAGGACATACCTGCTGCTGGGTCGGGTAAACTTTCAGCGTTCCAACTACCGGGATGCAGAGTCGTATCTGAAAAAAGTAATCGAAGGCCAGGAAGGAACGAGCAACTCGATGTTGCAGCGCGATGCCCACTATTATCTCAGTGAGCTCTACAAGAAACAGGGACGCAAACAGGCCAGCATCGAACATTCCAACCAGTATCTTATTCTGAAGGAGTCGCTGCAGAATGTGGATCTTACCCGACAAATTGAGCGACTCCAGTTCCAGCTTGAAATCGAAAAAAGAGAGAAAGCGCATCAGTTGCTCGTCGCATCTCACGAAGCCGCGGAAGCTACCATGCATAAGCAGCGCCTTCAGAACATCATGCTGGTGATCATCATTGTGTTCATCAGCGTGCTCTACGGCGTGCACTGGTTTAACAGCCGCAAGCGCAGGCTTATCAACTACAAGCTTGCAGCAAAGAATGCTGAAATTCAGTTGCAGCGTGAGGAGATCATCCGTCAGAATGAAAATCTTTCGCGAAGGAACATGCAGCTGTCGGAATTGAATCACGAGAAAGACACGCTCATGAGCATTGTGGCGCACGACCTTAAGTCGCCTCTCAACCGCATCAGCGGACTCACGGATTTGCTGGAGATGGAAGGCATCGATCCGGATGAGCAAAAGACCTACATCGCGATGATCAAGAGTGCAACGCGTGCAGGATTGGATCTCATCAAAGACCTGCTCGACGTGAACATGCTCGAGGAAAATGTTCTGCCCGAATACTCTTTCGTCAAACTGGATGAATTCCTGAATGAAAAGATGGAATCGCTGAGACATGCAGCGGCGCAGAAAAACATACGCATTGATGTTTCGGCATCCGATCATTCTGTTTATACAGATGCGGACTACCTTGCGAGGATCGTCGACAACCTGGTATCCAATTCCATTAAATTTTCAGCCAACGATTCTGTTGTCAGCGTTTCAGCGGATGTTGTCGACGGCAAATTCCAGTTGCGTGTAAAGGATGACGGCCCAGGGTTCTCCGAGGAAGACAAACGGAAGCTATTCCAGAAGTTCACAAAACTCAGTGCCCGGCCTACCGGCGGGGAGAGTTCAAATGGACTTGGTCTTGCTATCGTAAAGACGCTGGTTGACCGCCTGGAGGGGGAAATAACCCTTCGTTCGCAACTAAAGCAGGGCAGCGAATTCGAGATAACTTTCCCGCAAAAACAGCACGTAACCTCCGCTTAGCAGGCCAAAATCGCGGTTTTCTGAAATTTTTGCACCCTCCCTTAAACCTTCCCACAAGCAGCTGGTCAAAGATGTGATTTTGATAAAGACCTCTGCTAATTAGTCCTTAAACGCTATTTAAAATGAAGAAGTACGTTGTAATGGGTCTGCTGTTGTTCATGGCTACGGCAGTATCCATCGCTCAAGAGACACCCCGTGCAGATGCACGTCAGAAAGCACAACATGCGCGGATTGCAGAAGGAACTGCAAGTGGCGAACTGACAAGAGGTGAACGCGCAGCGCTGAAGCGTCAGCAACGCCACATCCGCAGGACCGAGCGTCGTGCAAAAGCCGACGGCGAAGTGACCCGGAGGGAAAAGGCAGTGATCGAGCACAAGCAGGATCGCGCTAACAGAGCCATCCGCCGCGCAAAACACAACAATCGGGATCGCAACTAATTGTTGTCTTTACCTGAGAATCCGAATAGGTTCAGGTAGTCTATGGTTGGGTTGACAGGCCTGCAATTCGCAGGCCTGTTATATTTTCTGGAATGCCTGATCAAGATCCGCAAGCAGATCTTCAATGTCTTCGATACCGACGCTTAGACGGATCAGGGAGTCGACAAGACCACTCCTGATACGATCCTCGCGCGGGACACTGGCGTGCGTCATCGAAGCCGGATGGTTTATGAGCGACTCGACACCCCCCAATGATTCTGCAAGCGAAAACACTTGCACGCTTTCCATTAACTTGATAGCCTTCTCAATTTGGTCACCCTTAACTGTGAATGATATCATCCCACCGAAGTCCCGCATTTGCCTGCGGGCTACGTCGTGATTCGGATGGTCTTCAAAACCTGGCCAGTACACCTTGCCTACCTTGGGATGCTGCCGCAGGTAGTTAGCCACTTCGCGTCCGTTCGCGCAATGACGTTCCATCCTTAGATGCAACGTCTTTATACCGCGAAGGACAAGAAAGCAGTCCTGTGGTCCCGGCACCGCGCCGCAGCTGTTGAGAATAAATGCCAGTTCGCGATAAAGATCCTCATCGTTGGTCACCAGAGCACCCATAATCACATCGGAGTGCCCGCCGAGGTACTTGGTGACGGAATGCATTACGATGTCGGCGCCGAGGTTAAGCGGATTTTGCAGGTAGGGCGACGCGAACGTATTATCAACGGCAACGCGGACATTGTTTTCCTTCGCGATCTCAACACAAGCAGCGATGTCAACAATATTCATCAATGGATTCGTCGGCGTCTCAAGCCAAAACAATTTTGTGTTTTCGTTGACATAGGGAACGATGTTTTCTGCATGCGTCAGATCGAGAAAGTGAAACTTGATCCCGAACCGTTCATATATTCTTCGGAACATCCGATAGGATCCGCCGTAGAGGTCGTTGCTGGTAATGACTTCATCTCCCGGCGAGAGTAACTTGATTACAGCGTCGGTCGCACCCATTCCTGACGAAAAACAAAGACTGTACTTACCGCCTTCCAGTGCGGCGATGCTTGCTTGCAACGCGTCGCGTGTTGGGTTAGCACCGCGCGCATAAGCATAGCCCTTGTGTTTTGAAGGCGACTCCTGAACGTAAGTCGAAGTTTGATAAACAGGCGTCATGATCGCGCCCGTTGTAGGATCAGGCTTTACGCCTGCGTGGACTGCCTTGGTTCCGAATTTCATAATTCAAAAATTTCACTGTGCCCTGGGGTGGAAGCAGGGTGGGTAATTCAAAATGTCAGCCTGTCGATCAGATGACGCGGCTTGTATCAAACTTTTCAAGATAGTCGGCGACCCTCCGTACCATCATACCGCCGAGGGCACCATCGATAACGCGGTGGTCGTATGAATGCGACAGGAACATCTTGTGTCTTATTCCTATTGCATCACCATAGGGAGTTTCAATCACAGCCGGTTTCTTTTGAATCGCCCCGAGGGCAATAATTCCGACCTGCGGCTGCACAATGATGGGTGTGCCCATCACGTTGCCGAAGGAGCCGACGTTGGAAATGGTAAACGTACCGCCGACAAGTTCGTCTGGTTTGAGTTTATTTTCACGCGCCCGCTTTGCCAGATCGTTCACCTTGTGAATGAGACCTTTCAGGTTGTACTGATCGGCATTGTGAATGACCGGTACGATGAGATTTCCGTCAGGCAACGCAACAGCCATCCCGATATTGATGGCTTTGTGCTTAATGATCTTGTCACCGTCGACGGATATGTTGATCATTGGGTAATCCTTGATCGCAAGAACGACCGCCTCGACGAACATCGGTGTATACGTGAGTACTTCACCCTCCCGTCTGTGGAAGTCGGCCTTGACTTTATTTCTCCACATCACGAGCGGAGTGACGTCAGCCTCCACAAATGATGTGACATGGGGTGCAATACGCTTCGATGCCACCATGCGCTCGGCAATGATCTTGCGCATGCGATCCATCTCTACAATCTCGTCTCCGCCGTTCACGGAGATCATGGGTGCAGCAATAGATTGTGTATCAACGCGTCCGGCCTTGCGGTTTGAAATGTATTCGAGGAGATCCTTCTTGGTCACACGTCCTTCGGCTCCGGTGCCGGTGAGTGTATCAAGTTCCGATATCGGAATATTTTCCTGCCTGGCAATGTTGCGTACGAGGGGAGAATAAAAACGGTTCGAAACAGATGCCGGCTTCTTCACCCCACTGACAGTCGTTTTGATGCCATTCTCTTCACGAGGTTGTGGCATTGCTTCCACGGGTTCCAGCACCCTTTCTTCCGACTCAGTCTCGGGAACCGTTGCTTCGATGATCGCAATAGGGCTTCCAACCTTCACGGTTTCGCCTTCCTTTGCAAGGATCTCTTTTAAGACGCCCGCATAGACGGAAGGGATTTCTGTGTCGACTTTGTCAGTGGCTACCTCCAGTACAGATTCGTCCTGCTCAATCTTATCGCCGGGTTTTTTCAGCCAAGTGAGAACGGTCGCCTCCATTATGCTTTCGCCCATCTTGGGCATAAGTAGTTCTACTTGCGCCATCTTGAATCGGGTTTTGAACTATGGTGCAAGTTATCAGTATTTCAGCGTAGAACAAAGTCCACTTTTTGGCCTGATTTCAATCAGACTTTGTCCTTGACCAATGTCATTCAGACATACCAGGTTCGGGGATACCTTGATGATCATAAAACAACACCTGCCATGAACGAGACGATGCAAGTGGATTCGCTTCAAAGGGCTGAAAGAAAATCCAAAAAGAACGTAAAGTATGTATACAGTTTCTCCGAAGGAGATGGCAAAAACAAGAAACTGTTGGGCGGCAAAGGTGCCAACCTATGTGAAATGACGCAGATCGGTTTGAACGTGCCGCCAGGTTTTGTGATCACTACGGAGGCATGTCTTGAATACCTCGCGTCACCCGACCGCAGTCTTCCTGAAGGTTTGATGGATGAGGTGCGCGAACACATCCGGCGTGTAGAAGAAGCAAGCGGCAAACGCTTCGGCGATGCGGAAAATCCGCTGCTGGTTTCCGTTCGCTCCGGATCCGCCCTTTCGATGCCTGGAATGATGGATACAATCCTGAACCTGGGCTTGAACCGCGACACGTTGAAAGGACTTATCCGACGAAGCGGCAATGAGCGATTCGGATATGACGCCTACAGACGTTTCATTCAGCTGTTTGGAAAAGTTGCGCTCGGCGTTCCTGATGAAGCATTCGACAAACACTTCGAAGAAGTAAAACAACGGGCAGGGGTAAAGGCCGACATCGGGCTCACTGCCGAAGACCTCAAGGAAGTCAGCGAACGCTTTCTGAACGTTGTTCAGGAAACGCTGGGCAGGCCCTTTCCTGAAGACGCGTACGAACAACTCGAAATAGCGATCAAAGCTGTCTTTAACTCATGGATGGGAAAACGAGCTGTCGACTACCGGCGTGAGTTTAAGATCACCCCGGATATGGCAAACGGTACAGCAGTTAATGTCGTATCGATGGTGTTTGGAAATATGGGTAACGACTGCGCAACGGGTGTGGGCTTTACCCGCGATCCCGGCACCGGAGAGAACGTGATGTTTGGTGAATACCTGACTAACGCTCAGGGTGAAGACGTTGTGGCGGGCATCCGCACACCCAAACCTGTGAGCGAATTGGCAGTGGAAATGCCAGAGCAGTATGCACAGCTCCAGGAATTGCGTGACAAACTTGAGAAGCACTATCGCGAAGTTCAGGATTTCGAGTACACGATCGAGCACGGTGTTCTCTACTGCCTCCAGACGCGCAACGGCAAAATGAACACGACGGCGCTGGTGCGCACTTCCGTGGAAATGGCCAATGAAGGCCTGATTACACGGAAAGAGGCGCTCTTGCGCATTAAGCCGGAACTTCTCGAACAGCTGCTTCACCCAAGACTCGATCCGACGAGCAAGGTGCAACCGATCGCCAAAGGTTTGCCCGCATCACCAGGCGCCGCATCGGGACACGTTGTGTTTGATGCTGACCGTGCGGAGTTGCTGGGGCGCGCAGGCGAAAAGGTGATTCTCGTCCGGGAAGAGACGAAACCAGAAGACATTCACGGATTCTTTGCTTCACAGGGAGTGCTTACCAGCAGAGGCGGAAAAACATCACACGCCGCCGTTGTTGCGCGAAGCATCGGTAAGCCTTGCGTGGCCGGCGCAGAAGGAATTCATGTTGACGTGAACCTTCGCACGGCACAGATCGGTGAAAAAACTATTCGCGAAGGCGACTACATCACCATTGATGGTGGCACCGGGTACGTCTATCCGGGTGTGATTGCTACCGTAGAACCGGAATTTTCGAATGAACTCCATACGCTGCTTTCATGGGCAGACGAAGCAGCCTCACTTGAGGTCATGGCTAACGCAGATACACCCGAGGCAGCAGTGAAAGCGTTGAACTATGGAGCGAAAGGCATCGGGTTGTGCCGTACCGAGCGCATGTTCAATGCCGTCGACAGGTTGCCCGTCGTGCTGGAAATGATCCTTGCGCCGACCGCTGAGGATCGCGCCGCTGCACTTGAGCGTCTGAAGGAAATGCAGAAGAAAGACTTCCGGGAAATCCTCGTGGCTATGGGACCACGTCCTGTAACAATAAGACTTCTTGACCCACCGATTCACGAATTCCTCCCGACGAGCGAAGTGCTGACGCAGGAACTTGCACACCTGCATCACCTGCGCGAAACGGTAAGCGGTGTCGCCAATTTGTTTGGTAGTCTGAGAATGCTGAACGCCGATCTCGCGATTGCTGCAAAATCACCATCACCCTTCAATGCTGACGGAGTGCAATTGGTAGAACAGGCAATTGAAAAGAAGGAGCAAATGCTGCGAAAGGTGAAGGAACTGCACGAAGTCAATCCTATGCTTGGCCATCGTGGGGTGCGTCTGGGTCTGACGTTCCCTGAAATATACCGGATGCAGATCTCCGCAATACTGGAAGCAACAGCTGACTGCATTGAAGCCGGCACCAAAGTAAACCCTGAGATCATGGTTCCGCAGGTTTGCACCGCGGAAGAACTGAACCAGGTGAAGACGCTGGTTGACAAGGTGCGCGCGGAAATCGAAGAAAGGAGAAAACTCAAACTCACGTTCCGGTTCGGCACAATGGTTGAAGTTGTGAGGGCGTGTCTGACGGCAGACAAACTAGCTGAGGCAGCTGACTTCTTCTCGTTTGGAACCAATGACCTCACGCAAGCTACATTCAGTTTCTCACGTGAGGATGCAGAAAACAAGTTTCTCCCTCAGTACATACAAAAGGGCCTGCTGAAAGACAATCCATTCGAGGTCCTCGATGAAACGGGTGTTGGCCGCCTGATGAAGCTCGCCGTTACCGAAGGAAGGCAAACAAGACAGGATCTGAAGGTCGGTATCTGCGGTGAGCACGGCGGCCATCCCGCATCGATTCACTTCTGCCACAAGCTAGGCTTGAATTATGTGTCCTGTTCAGCACCAAGAGTGCCTGTAGCACGTCTTGCGGCAGCCCAGGCCAGATTGATTTCAGGTGTGAAGGCTTAGTCCTTCACACCCTTTTTTATGCGCAGGCGGACCAAATTCAGAACTGACGTGGTTGTGAGTTTGATGTTAACAAGACGTGCGCTTGCAAAATGGAGTTTTCGTGTCTCCACGCCGTTGCGATCTGCGCAGGCAATCCAAATTGTGCCTACCGGTTTCTCAGGTGTTCCACCATCGGGCCCCGCAATCCCGCTGGTAGCCACGCCGATATCTGTTCCAAAGCGTTGTCTTACTCCTATGGCCATCTCGGCGACGGTTTGTTCACTTACTGCACCGTATTGTGCGAGTGTATCCGAATTGACACCAAGTGCTTTTATCTTAATCGCGTTCGCGTAGGCGACGACGCTGCCGAGAAAATATGCGGAAGATCCCGGCACGCTGGTGATGGTGTGAGAAACATGACCGCCCGTACAGCTTTCTGCGGCCGACAAAGTGAGCCCCTTTTCAATCAACATCTTGCCCAACACCACTTCCAGCGGGTCATCGGTAAAGCCAAATATGTACGGTCCCGCATAGGGAAGGATAGACTGGCATAGCGCTTCGAATTCTCTTCGGATTTTTTCTGGATCATCACCGAATGCAGTGAGTCTTAGCTTCACGCCAGCTTCACTTGGCAAATAGGCTAGGTGGATGTGTGGGGGAAGGCTTTCTTCCCATGGTGCAATTTTCTCGGCAAGGAATGACTCACCAATGCCTGCGGTGCGAATCATCTGGTGTGCAATGACAGGCAACGTGAATCTCCGGCGTATCCGGGGAATGACTTCATGCTGTACCATGTGAACCATTTCATGCGGTACACCCGGCATGGAGACAAATACTTTCCCATTACGGTCAAACCACATGCCCGGTGCCGTTCCGAGCGGGTTGGTAATCTTCTCACAACATTCGGGCAAAGCTGCCTGCTGACGATTAAGTTCGGTGAGTTCGCGTCCGCGTTTCCTGAAAAACTCCGTGACTTCCTTCAGTGCTTCTTCATGAATCCGGATGCCACACCCAAAGTATTTTGCCAGGCACGGCTTGGTGAGGTCATCACTTGTTGGACCGAGTCCGCCGGAAATCAGCACGATATCCGCACGTGATTCAGCCTCGGCAAATGCTTTCAGGATGTCCGCTTCGTTGTCGCCCACAGTACTACGACGCACCACGCGGACCCCGATCTTGTCCATTTCGCCGCTGATATAATGTGAATTGGTGTCCAACGTTTGGCCGTACAGCAGTTCGTCGCCAACAGCCAGTATCTCTGCTTTAACAGTGGTCATGCAATTGAATCGTGCGAATTAACCGAAAAATACTTCAAATGACAGTTTCGGCGTTTACTGACAGGGATAAGATTCATACCTTTTGAACAGATTAACAAATCCGTTATGAAAAAAACATTCCTGCTGCTGGCTGTCGTCCTTGGCTCCTGCACGACGGCACAAATCAACCAGGCCATTGGCGATGTCAACAGCGCGTTGGGACAGGGAGGGCCTACGACATCCGAAGTGGCTGCAGGCCTTAAGGAAGCTCTTATTAAAGGGGTGTCGTGGGGAGCCGATCTTGTGTCACAAACGGATGGCTATTTCGGAAATCCTGAAATCAAGATTCCTTTTCCTCCCGATGTTAAGAAGGTTGAAGATCGACTCAGGCAAATTGGTCTTGGAAACGAAGTCGATAAGTTTATCCTCACACTGAATCGCGGGGCAGAGGATGCAGCACGGGAAGCCAAACCGATCTTCATCGACGCCATCAAAGCCATGACGATCGAGGATGCGTGGAGCATCCTGAGAGGCGAAGACGACGCCGCGACACAATACCTGCGACGTACGACTGGAACCAAACTCGCCGAGAAGTTCAAACCAGTAATTAAAGCATCACTCGACAAGGTCAACGCGACTCGTTATTACGGCGACATTGTGAATACCTACAATCGGATTCCCCTGGTTGAAAAAGTCAATCCAAACCTGGACGATTACGCTACGGAGAAAGCCATCGACGGCCTGTTCGTCATGATTGCGAAAGAAGAAAAACGCATTCGCGAGGATCCGGTCGCGAGGACGACTGAACTGTTGAAGAAGGTTTTTGGCGCAAAGTGATAGCGATTAGTGGTCTGTGGGAATTTCATCAAGAACACTCGCCAACATTGCCCCCAGCGCTTTATCCACTACAATAAACTTCGACGCCTTTCCGGCCTGGCCTACCTCTGTTCGCTTAACGACCGCCTTTTGTCCGAAATCGCGAACGCTGTAGTATGCGGGCAGTTGATTGGGCTTCCAGCTGATCCACATAACGGTCCCGGTGATCATGCCTTTTGTTAGCTTGGCCTTTTCGCCTTCGCCCAATGTGTATTTGAAATACGTACCGCTGCGGACGTTACGCACCCTTCCGTTAATCTCGAACGCATCGGATGTGGCCGGTCCGTAAAGATCGCCACCAAATACATACACCGTGTTGTGTGCCTTGAGCATATTGTTTCGTGCGACGGCGTCCTCAGAGAGGAAATATAAATCGGCCGTGAGGGAAGTGCCCGGCCTGTCAAAGTTTACGAGTCGGAAGCCATTCGCACCGCTCTTCTTTGCTTGTTTCTCCAACGCAATGTACATGGTTCGCAGGGTGCCGAACGTAACCTGTACGCGTCCAACATACTGCAGTTGAGCGGTGTCAAGTTTTTCTTCTATAAAATGAAAAGGGGCTTTCAGACCGACTTTGTGGCCGCTGCTGATCGGGCCCTTGAGGAAAGCAACGTTTTGGGCCGACGCAGAGAATGCCAGTATCCACAGGATGGCTGTGAGAATGTGTCTTGCTTGTTTCATGGGATCAATTGAACCCGAAAGGTAAGGCCTGCGGGGTCAATCTCAAACGGCGGATTTGCTGTTTTGAATCCGAAATTTTCCATATTCGCCTTACCTGACTCAGCCTGTGAATGGAGATAAATCGAGCCAGGAAAGCAAAAGGTCATAACTGAATGGTCATCGACAACGCGTTAAAACCGGAACATCTTAAGGACGACATTGCAAGGTTTTGGGAATTGTCCGGCGAGAAGATCAAGGCGATCGACAAATCGTGGGACCCATCATCAGGATCGCCTGTCTTCACCGTAAAGGGCAAATACACTGCGCGGGGCTGGACTGAATGGACGCAAGGCTTTCAGTATGGATCAGCGCTCCTTCAGTATGACGCGACCGGCGACCCTTTTTTCCTCGACATCGGACGTCGCGATACCATTAACCGCATGGCGCCCCATCTTACGCACGGAGGGGTTCACGATCATGGATTCAACAACATCAGCACGTATGGCAACCTGCTCCGGCTGATGAGAGAAGGAAAGGTGCCCTACAACGAACGGGAAGCCGACTTCTACGCGCTTGCCCTCAAAGTGAGCGGCGCAGTACAGGCCATGCGATGGACCACCATTCCCGGAGGAGGATACATGTATTCCTTTAATGGCCCGCACTCTCTTTTTGTTGATACCATCCGATCATGCCGAATCCTCATGCTTTCCGCGGCACTGGGTCATGTGCTCATGGGCGAAAACGACAAAAAGATATCGCTCGCAGAACGTGCCATTCAACACCTTGTGGCCACAGCAAAATACTCGGTGTACTATGGTGAGGGCCGCGACGCCTATGATGTTCGCGGTCGCGCCGCACATGAAAGCATCTTTAATGTAAACGACGGAAATTATCGTTGTCCCAATTCACAACAAGGGTACAGCGGATTTACGACGTGGACACGCGGCCTCGCATGGGCTATGTGCGGGTTTGCAGAGGAGTTGGAATTTTTTGAGGCATTTCCTGAGTATGCTTCGAGTGACATCGTATCTACGTGCCTAAAGGCGGCGCAGGCGACATGCGATTTCTATATAGAACATACGTGTACCGACGGCGTACCGTACTGGGATACGGGAGCTCCGAATTTGCACAAACTTGATCCGCGTTACGAAAGAACTTCCGACCCGGAAAATCCTTACGAGCCTGTTGACAGTTCAGCCGCAGCCATCGCAGCTCAGGGTTTATTGCGTCTAGGGAAATACTTGCAAAAGACGGATAAAGTGGCTGGTGAGAAATACTTTCAGGCTGGTCTGTGCGTTGTGCGCACATTGCTGCAACCACCTTACCTTTCAACGGAAGATCAGCATGAAGGGCTCATCCTTCATTCCGTTTATCACCGACCGAATGGCTGGGACTACATACCTGATGGGAAAAAGATTCCGTGTGGAGAATCCAGCATGTGGGGCGACTACCATGCGCGGGAAGTGGTGCACTATCTGACCCGATTGATAAAAAACGAACCATACTATACATTCTTCAGCGGGATAGCAGAAGGAAAATCCTGAGATGACGACAAAACACAAACCGAAGTACAAACGCATCGCGCAGCTGAAAACGGCGGACGATTTTCTGACGTATGCAGCGTCGGTAGGCGCAGATCTACCGTTTGATAGGTCGCTTAAGTCTCCGACGCCATTTTCCAATTCTTACAAACTTAAGTCAGGTCGTACCCTTGGAAATCGTTTCTGTATTTTACCTATGGAAGGGTGGGACGGCACGCACGACGGTAAACCCAGTGAGTACACTAAACGGCGGTGGCATAACTTTGCCATCAGCGGTGCGAAGTTTCTTTGGGGATGTGAAGCCGTTGCCGTACGGCACGACGGTCGCGCGAATCCGAACCAACTCGTCATCAACGACAAGAACCTCGACGAATATAAGCGACTGTTTGAAAGCCTGATTCGCGATCACGAAGAACGATTTGGAAATTCAAACGAGCTGCTTATCGGCCTGCAGCTGACACATTCGGGACGATTCTGCAAACCGAACGATAAGCAACGGCTGGAACCGCGCATTCTGTATAATCACCCGGTGCTCGACCGTAAGTTCGGCCTTGCCGACAAATACCCTGTGATGAGCGACAGCGATATCGATTATCTGATTGAGGACTTCGTAAGGGCAGCGCGACAAGCGGCTGAAGCGGGATTTCACTTCGTTGATATAAAACACTGTCATGGCTACCTGGGGCACGAGTTTCTCTCATCAGTGCGGCGCGAAGGACGATACGGAGGATCACTCGAAAACAGGATGCGCTTCCTCACATCTGTTGTCGAAGGAATACGTGCGGAGGTGTCACGACTGGACATTGGTGTAAGGCTAAGCGTCTTCGACTGGATACCATTCAGAAAAGGACCGGATGATACAGGCACACCGGAGCCGTATGATGAGCCGTATCCCTTTGCGTTTGGCGGACCGCGTACAGAGAAAGACTACGACCTGACTGAACCCTTCGAGTTTCTTCGCAGGCTGCAAGATCTTGATATCAATTTAGTATGCATTACGGCAGGCAGTCCGTATTACAATCCACACATACAACGTCCTGCTTTATTTCCACCGTCAGACGGTTATCAGCCTCCGGAAGATCCCCTGGTAGGAGTGGCGCGTCAGATTCGCGCGACAGCAGAAGTGAAGCGCGCTTTTCCGGAATTGACGATTGTAGGATCTGCGTATTCCTATCTTCAGGAATGGTTACCAAACGTCGGGCAGCATGTGCTGGATCACGGCATGGCAGACTTTATTGGTTTGGGTCGAATGGTGTTGTCTTATCCCGAGTTGCCCGTCGACGTTCTGGAGGGTAAGACACTCAAGCGCGACCGCCTGTGCAGGACATTCTCTGACTGCACTACCGCACCACGCAATGGCATGATTTCAGGGTGCTTCCCTCTGGATCCCTTCTACAAGGCGCTTCCTGAGGCAGCAGCGTTGAAAGAACTTAAGATATCGTGAAAAGGACAGCGCTTATCACCGGTGGAACCCGCGGCATTGGTCTCGGCATCGCCAGGAGCCTCGCCGACAAAGGCTATGACCTTGCTCTTAATGGAGTTCGAAAGCAGGAAGACATTCAGGAAGTACTTGACAAGCTCGCGGCCAACGGTGCAAAAGTGATGTACTGTCAAGGTGACATCGGTAGTGATGAAGATCGTAAACGGATCGTCGACGCAGCCTGGCAAGGTTTGGGGCGCATAGACGTCCTCGTCAACAACGCGGGCGTTGCTCCAAAGAAACGTGTCGACATTATGGAGTTGGAAGAAGAGGGATTTGACTACGTGGTGAACGTTAACCTGAAAGGAACATTCTTTCTGTCGCAGTTGGTAGCCCAAAAAATGATCAACCAAAAGCGGGAAGATTCAAAATACTCACCCTGCATCATTACCATCACGTCGGTATCGGCTACGGTTGCCTCGACCAATCGCGGAGAATATTGCATAGCCAAAGCGGGGCTGGCCATGATGACGAAGCTATTCGCAGCACGACTTGGCGAAGAAAACATACCAGTATACGAAATCCGTCCGGGCATTATCGAAACGGACATGACTGCCGGCGTGAAAGAAAAGTACGACAAGCTGATTGATGGCGGACTTACCATCGAAAAGCGATGGGGTACTCCAGCCGATATCGGGGCGATTGCACTCGTACTGGCAGAAGGAGGGATGCCTTATTCTACAGGTCAGGTGATCTATGCCGACGGAGGAATGAACGTAAGACGCCTGTAATCCTTACTGGGTTTTTCGTTTATACAATCCATTAAAGACCACTTGCCAGGTCTTTCCTTTGTCGGTCGAAACTTCCCACAGTTGTCGCACAGTGCCGTCGGCGTTAGGCGCCCAGGTAATTCTGTCTATTTGAGGCTTCTTGTCCTGGTTAGGAAGCTCCTCACTTTGGAGTACCATTGCGGTGCCGTTGAAACTTCCCTCCAATTGCAGGTTGGCACCCTGATTGTCAACCCACAGCTGCTGCCAGTGCCCGGTTCTGCTGTTGTAGAAATTGTAGCTGGTACCGGTGTAGGGGGTGCCATTCGACTTCCAGTTTTCGCGGATCAGACAGCTGTCCTGATCTACGGTAATGGAATTGGTCCCGGCAAGACGCCCGTTTGGGGTATAAGTTTCCCACTCACCCAACCAAAAGTCGAACTGCCTGGCTTCAGCGAAGCAGCAGGCGCATTTTTCCCTGGGGGGAACAGAGTCCGCGGGCGTCAAAGCCGCCAAGAGCAGTATGAGTGAGAGTTCCATATTGAAAGCAAAATAGCAGTGTAATCAAGGCTCGGCAACCCCCGGAATGCGGTACAAAAGCGAAAATTTCATTCCCTGTATATTATGAATTGCCATTGCTGTAATTTGTAAGGGAATCCAAACTCCATACTTATGAGGTGGCAAGGGAGAAGAAAAAGTACCAACGTCAGCGACCAGCGAGGCCGCGGCGGCGCCGGTTTGCCCGGTGGATTAATGGGCGGCATGCTGACCAAAGGAGGTCTCGGCGTCGTTGTCGTTATTGTCCTGATTGGCCTGCTGATGGGCAAAAATCCCCTTGCCTTATTGCAGGAAATCTCAACGGGTACCGAGAGTGTCGGCCTGGAACAGGGAACTTCGTACACCCCCACACCTGAGGAAGAGCAACTTGCTGAGTTTACTGCTGTTGTCCTCGCGGATACAGAAGACGTTTGGAAAACTTTACTTGACGGATACCGTGAACCTACGCTCGTTCTTTTTTCAGGAAGCGTCCGTTCAGCATGTGGACAGGCCAGTTCAGCCACGGGGCCTTTCTATTGCAGCGCTGATGAAAAAGTATATATCGATCTGAGTTTTTTTAATGAATTGCAAACCCGCTTTGAAGCTCCCGGCGATTTTGCACAGGCGTACGTCGTTGCCCACGAAGTGGGACATCACATACAGCACCTGATGGGAATAACGGACCAGGTCCATTCCGCTCGCGGCCAGGTGAGCGAAGAGGAATACAACCAGTTGTCTGTTCGGCTTGAACTCCAGGCCGACTTCCTGGCTGGGGTGTGGGCACATCATGCGCAACGAACGATGAACATTCTCGAAGAAGGCGACATTGAAGAAGCACTCAACGCTGCCAGTGCGATTGGTGATGATCGACTACAAATGCAATCCCGCGGTTATGTAACGCCCGACTCATTCACCCACGGTACGTCAGAGCAACGAATGCGATGGTTTAAGAAAGGATTTGAGACCGGTGATATACGACAGGGAGACACGTTCAATGCTACGCGTCTCTAGTTCGCTTCAGAAGAACCAAAGCTTGATTGCCATCACAATCACCATCACGACGAGAATCCGCTTGATCCACTTTTCGCCTTTGGCTACAGACCATCTGCTGGAATACCAACCCCCGATGCCCTGACCAATAGCGAGCAGGATTCCATATTCCCATCGAATTTCTCCTGCGAGGGCAAAGACGGTCACAGCGACGATGGTCAACGCGAGGATCAGGAAGACCTTTATGTAGTTGGTGACAACGAGATTAAAGCGGTGAAATCCGTTGAACAGCGCGATGATGACAAATCCAATTCCCGCCTGGAGGAATCCGCCGTATATGCCAATGAGAACAAACGCGATCGTTCCGATAACTTGGTGCGTAATACTTAGTCTCTCAGTACCGACCTTAATGTTTTGGTTGTTGTTACGCACGGTCAACACCACAATGATAACCATGATTACGGCGAGAATGCGATTAAAGAGCTGATCGCTGATCGCAATCGCCAGTCTGGCTCCGATGAACCCACCTATGATTCCCGCTACTGCGAGATAGTAAATGTATGGCGTAGGTAGTGCGACGCCCTTGCTGCGAAACCCCGCCGTTGCAAGGCCGCTTTGGGCGAGAATGGCAATGCGATTGGTTGCGTTAGCAACACTTCCGGGCAAATCAAAAAGGAAGATGAGCAATGGCAGTGTGATAAGCGAACCGCCTCCGGCCACGGTGTTGATGAATCCGGAGAGTATGCCAACAGCGATAATGATTGGATAGTGGTACAGTTCCATACTTATTGATTACGTGATGCAAGAACATCACGACGCTCATAAACGACGAAGTCGAAGGCATACTTGTGTCGCTCATCGGCAGGATGCGGAACCCGCGACAACTCCTTCCATTCGCTGTGGTCAAATGCAGGAAAAAATACGTCGCCTTCAACGTCAGCATGAACCTCGGTGAGGTAGAGACGGTCCGCGAAAGGAAGCGACTGACGGAATATGTCCGCGCCACCAATAACGAAAACCTCTTCTTCCTCGCTCCGCATGGGTATGGCGAAAGCGTCTTCCAGAGAATGCACGATGTGACACCCGGGTGCCTGGTAGTCCTCATTTCGGGTCACAACAATATTCGTGCGGTTAGGCAAGGGCCTGAATTTCTCCGGGATAGACTCGTAGTTCTTTCTTCCCATGATAACATGATGCCTGCTTGTCGTCTGCATGAAGTACTTCATGTCGTCCGGGAGATTCCACGGCAAGTCGTTATCCTTTCCGATAACGTTGTTACGCGACACAGCGGCAATCAGGGAGACGATCATGAAAGTTGATATGAGCGCGCAAAATAGTGGATTTGCGGCAAAGTAAGGAACAGGAGCAAAATTCCACCGTCTGATTAGGTCGAACAAAAGAATTCTCTATTTTCAACGCCGGTAATTCGGTTTGTTTTGAGCCAACTCAAAGTAAAAGGTCTTGTTCTTGGTCCGCTCCTGTTCGGGGTCGTGTACCTGCTGCTCACCAATTTTACGGACCTGAACCCGGATGCGTGTAAGGTTCTGGCAACGGCCGCATGGATGGTGACGTGGTGGGTTACGGATGCCGTGCACGTGGCGGTTACGGCGCTCGTTCCGATGGTGCTGCTCCCGTTGCTCGGGGTTCTCACGGTTGGACAGGCCACCGCGTCGTACGGAAACCCCGTCATTTACCTCTTCATGGGCGGATTTATCATCGCACTTGCCCTCGAAAAGCATCGA
>DATCLO010000020.1:0-30565 GCA_036563875.1 Cyclobacteriaceae bacterium | reverse complement strand
TAATTCCATGCCCGGAGGAATTTCAGTTGACCCATAAGCTGATCACGAACGCTTGCAGGTGCATTATCAATGTTACCCTTCACAATAGCGGCTATCGCAAAGTTCAGGTCCTTGATATTGGCATAATGCAAATTGTAAAACGACGCTCCGTGGTCGAGCTGAATAATTAGGTCGCCACCAGCGATTTGGTCATCATGCCTGAAAAGGTCAGGGTTATTGTCGTATGCATTTCTCCAGACCTGGAAACATCGGGACTGGCAGGTGGAAAGCACAGACTCAATCTGGTCCGGCGTCTGGAAGAAATTCTCGGGCGCAATAAAGCTCTTGGGGTTTTCCTCAAGATCAAAGGCGTCGCATCCCGCGAGCATGCTGACCGTCGCAAGGATCGCAGTAAGGAAGAGTCCCCGATTAATAATATTGGTTTTCATACTTATGGATTTAGAAGGTCAGGTCGATACCAAATGTGTATATCCTGGAATTAGGATAGTTGTTGTAGTCCGTACCGAGTTGCGCATCGTTGTCGGTATACGAACTCACTTCCGGATCCCATCCGGAGTAATCCGTGAACGTGAGCAGGTTTGTTCCGGAGAAATACACCCGCATGTTCGTGACGAACTTTTTCAGCGGGACGTTGTAACCAAGAGTCAGGTTCTTGAGACGAACGTAAGAGCCATCCTCGATATAACGTGCGTTGACATTCTCGCCACGAGCTGGAAAGACTACGGTATTCACCAACGGATTATCGGGATGGGTTGCATTCCATGCGAGACGATACTCCTCACGCGTCTTCTGATCGATCAGCGCCGGTACGTTGGTATTCTGATTCTCCGGCGTCCACCGGTTTAGCTTTTCAATGCCGTAGCCGTTGGGATATTCCCTTCTAACCCGGGCAACGTTGAAGATCTCGTTCCCCTGCGTTCCCTGAATCAGAAAAGACAGATCCCAATTTTTGAATGTTAGGGTGTTGCTGAAGCCAAAAATGTAGTCAGGCTGTGTGTTACCGATGACCATGAAGTCGTTGTCATAGTCGATCCTTCCGTCATTGTTCACGTCAGTGTAGCGGGGATCGCCGGGCATTTGTCCATACCTTCCGGCTTCTTCCTCCTGTCCTAGCTTCCAGGTTCCTTCATACCCGAAGCCCATGATTTGCCCAAACGGCTCTCCCTTGGTGAGGAACATGTTCGTGAGCTCCGTACCATGACCAGAACCGGTAGCGTAATAGGCAATGAAATCGTCTTCACCGAGGTCGAGTACAGTCGTTCTGGATGTCGTCACAGTGAGTGAACTTGTCCACCTCACAGGTCCGACATCAACGTTACCTCCCAGTGTGAACTCCCAGCCTTTGTTACCCATAGAGCCCACGTTGTCGATAATGCTATTAAGACCGGTTGATCCTGGAAGTTCACGCGAGAGCAACAGGTCATCCGTTACCTTGTCGTAGTAATCCACGCTCAGGGTGACTTTTCCGCTCAGGAAAGACATGTCTACTCCGACGTTAGTCTGTGTGGTCGTTTCCCATTTGAGGTTAGGGTTGGAAGCCGAAGCAATCTGGAATCCAATGTTGCTGCTTTCGCCTCCATCCCAGGGATAAAAGCCGGGGGAAGTAATACGGGCGAGCGTCCGATAGGGACTGATAGCTTGATTTCCGGTTTTGCCCCAACCACCACGGATCATGAAGTTATCGAATATGCCCAGGTCACGAATGAAACCTTCCTCCGAAAGGCGCCATCCAGCGGAGAATGCGGGGAAGTAAGCCCACTTGTTGTTCTTTCCAAAGACAGAAGACCCGTCGGCGCGATAGCTAACCGTGAAGATGTATTTGTCAGCAAAGCCATAGTTCACACGGGCCATGTACGAATTGATCTTTCGTTCGCTGAAAGATGAACTCGTAATTTGCTTGCTCGCACCACCGATGTTATACACGCCAGTTTCCTGAACCGTAAAGTTTTCGTTAGTGATGTTGGTGTCAAACGACCGGGAAAATTTGATTTCCTGTACAGCGACAGCATTGATGCTGTGCTGACCAAACTCTCTGACATACGTGAGCATGTTGGTGTTCTGGTAGCTGCGGGTCTGCGACATGTCAGATACGGCACGTCCTCCCACCGGCCGTCCAGTGACCGTTTTGTTGTTGTAGAACTGCGTCTGGTTCCAGTTGACAATGTTGAATCCTCCATTGACCCGGAATGACAAGCCTTTCGCGAGTTTGAAGTCCAGATAAAGGTTTCCGTTATTGGTCGTAGTCTTGTTCTGGATATCAGGTTCTACAGCACTGGCCACCGGGTTCCAGATTCCTGGCTCACCGTAGTCCGTGGAGGCTTCCGTATAGTTTCCGTTCTCGTCATAGACTGGCAGTGTCGGCGGAAAGAGAATAGCTCCAAGTATCGGGTTGCCATTCCAGTTCACATTGGCGCCGAAACGCGGACCGGTACGATCTTGCTGGGCGCCATACCAATTAAGACCGAAGCTTAGCCAGTTGTTGATCTCCGCATCAAAGTTGGTGCGCAGGGAATATCTCTTATAGCCGGAGTTGATAAGAATACCTTCCTGATCGAGGTAGGACCCGGAAAGAAAGTAACCGACCTTGCTGGCCTTTCCGCTGAGCGAGAGTTGATGGGTTTGAGCCAGGGCAGTACGATAGATTTCATCCATCCAGTTCGTTCCTCCGTTCCGTTCAAAGTACTGAATGTCTTGTTCCGTAAAGGGTGGCACTGGGTCGACATCCAGATTTGCTGCCAGCGCATACCGGTTCATTTCCCGCGCATACTCGGCGGCGTCCATCATCTTAATGCCTCCCTTGAGCACTTCAGAGATTCCGAATTCAGACGAGTATCCGATCTGTGGTCTTTCTGATCTCCCCTTTTTGGTTTCGATGAGAATCACCCCATTCGCACCTTGCGCACCATAAATGGCGGTGGCTGCTGCGTCCTTGAGTATTTGGATGTCCTGGATGTCGCGCGGGTTAAGCGACTTCAGGTCGCCACCCTGGAATCCATCGATCACAATGAGTGGTTGATTTCCGCCTTGTATGGAATTCATCCCCCTTATGCGGATGGTAGTGTTGCCGCCTGGCGCTCCATCCGTATTCAGTACCATGACACCTGCTGCCCTACCCTGGAGCATCTGGTCCACCCGTTGCGTGGCAATGGGTTGAATCTCGGACATGTTGATGCTGCTGATGGCACCCGTCACTTCGCCCTTCTTCATGGTACCATAGCCCACAACTACGATTTCTTCGAGCGCCTTAATGTCCTCCACCAGGGCAACATTGATCACACTCTGGCCGGCCACGGGAATTTCTTCGCTCACGTAGCCGACGTACGAAAACACCAGGACCGGGGCGTCCTCTGAGAGCGTCAGGGAGTAACGACCTTCAACGTCGGTTACTGTCCCGACCGTAGTTCCTTTTACCAGTACCGACACACCCGGAAGGGCTTCGCCGGTTCCGACCGCGGTCACTTTCCCCGTGACAGTACCTTGTGCCATCAAGGAGAAAGCGCCACCCCAGCACAAGAGCAGGATCATGCTCCTGATCAGGTAGGTAAAGCTTTTCTGCATAGAAAGAAATTTTTATGGTTAAGTCTGGAAAACGAACGATTTCGTTTCATTTCGTGAATATATACAATATTTACGTTTCATTATCTTTTACCAACAAAAAATTTGGTGAATCTTCCTTACAGATCAAGAAATCGCATAATAAAGCGCTCTGCAAAAGGCGTTGCAACGTAAAGCAAGCCTGAAATGAAACGAAACCATGAAGGTCTGATAAGAGGGAAACATGCCCGGCAAGGGCAAAAATACATGTAATTAGTACATTTATCTCATGTGCGGAAGTCCTGGGTCAGGGCATCTGCCCTTTGTAAGATACATCCAAAAGAAAGATTATGAAAGACTAATATGCTTTCGTAATATTGCGTTTTGGCTAATTCCGTTTGGTATCGTTGTTAGCGACGAAGGGGGCTCCTGTGGCCCTCTTCGTTTTCTGTTAGTTGTGATGATCCCGCACGAATACTTCATTGATCAGCCGGGAAAACGTGTTTGTCTACGATCCTTCAGTGATTGTCAAACAATTTTTCCGCCTCTCCATGGAAATGCTTCCTTGCGGCATGATTATCTGAACACCGCAAAACGAAAAAGATATGGATTTAAAGACCATCTGGTTAAATACCTATGATATACTCGCCTATCGCGTGACTCTGCATATCGCCTTTTGGGCATTCCTGCTGATATTGTCCGCAGGTACCGTAGTTTATCCCCTCTGGTTCCGGAGTGTGACCGTCGGCGTTAGCGCTCTCGCCTACTATCCACTGGCGTATGGACTCATTCCACTATACAGAAAGAAGCGACTGGTCCTCACATTCGCGGCAAGCCTGATGTATGCCGTAATAATATCCGGAGTACTGCTTCTCCTCAACCAGGGACTGTGGAGACACTACCTTAACTTTGCTGGAACTCCTGGCGTTTCTATACCTGATGCCCGTCCGCCGCGGATGGCGTTTGAAGTGGTTTACATGCTAGCGGCGTTGTACCTGGCCGTTCTCTCTCCACCCTTGATGGCAAAAGCCTTCCGCGAACTGTACAAGGAACAGACAAAAGCGCTAACGTTGGAAAAGGAAAACGTTCAACTGGAACTCGACTTCCTTAAAGCTCAAATCAACCCTCATTTTCTCTTCAACACGTTGAACAATATTCAGTCGTTCATAATAAACAATGAGCCCGACAAATCGGTCCAGTTGCTCGGCAGACTGTCCGAACTCATGCGGTTCACGTTATACGAAACGGGCAAAGACTTGATTTCCGTTTCGAAGGAGCTGGAAATTATCGAAAACTATGTTAGTCTGGAACAGAGCCGATGGGAGGACAAGGCAGACATCAGGTTGACTATCAACGGTGACGACGACGGGTACTGCATTCCGCCTTGTATCCTCCTTCCGCTCGTCGAGAATGCTTTTAAGCATGGAGTCAGTAATTCCATCCGAAAAGCCTTTGTAACAATCGACATCAGGCTCATCGAGTACGCACTTTCCATGACTATTCGAAATTCGGTAGAAAGCAACGGACAGGCGGACCTCCATCGTGGATCCGTCGGTTTAGCCAACGTAAAGAAGCGTCTCCAACACTTTTTCCCGCAAGACCATACCTTTTTCGCCGCACGGGACAACGGGACCTTCGTGGTCGAACTCCAGATTAACAGGATGAAGCCATGCCCGAGATGAGCGTACGATATATCATTGTCGACGATGAGCCGCAAGCCAGGCGCCTTCTTACAGCGTACCTTCAACACTTTCCACATTGGACGCACCAGGGAGAATTTGGAAGCGCCCTTGAAGCGCTCGAACGACTGAGAAAGGGAGACATCGACGTCATGTTTCTCGACATTCACATGCCCCATCTCAAGGGAACAGATTTCCTGCGCTCCTTCGATCATCCGCCGCTTGTAATCCTTACCACAGCTTACGAACAATACGCCCTTGAAAGCTACACGCTCCCCGTCCTCGACTACCTGCTTAAGCCAATCTCCATGGAACGTTTCATTGTCGCAGTGAATAAGGCCGAGGCAAGGCTGCGCGACCACAGTGGCATTAAGAGCATTCCCTCTGAGTTCTTGTTCATAAAAGCAGACAATCAAATACTTAAGGTTAGAAGAGATGAAATCCTTTACATCGAAGCTATGCAAAACTATGTACGACTCATCACCCGACAGCGTGCTCACATTGTCAACAGTACCATGAAACTAATGGAAACGCAGTTCACTCCACCGGACTATATCAGGATACACAAGTCCTACATTGTCGCCTTGTCTGCAATAACCCGTATTGAGGGCAACCGAATTTATTGTGGCGATATCGAGTTGCCAATAGGCGCGCACTACCGACCCCTTGTCATGCAATATATCAAGACAGTATAAACTGCCTCACGCAGTAACGACGGCCTCGTTGTCAATGTAAAATCGAACATTCGTGCTAAAGCATAACCTAAAATTGATCCTGCGTCATTTTTGGAAGCATCGGATCTATTCAATAGTCATACTCCTGAGCTTGACGGCAGGATTCACTTGCGCCGCCTTGCTGATAGCGTTCATTTCCCACGAGGTCAGTACGGACAAGTTTCACGACAAGCACGCCAGGATTTACCAGGTCACAAGCAAAGATCCTTTTCGGGGAACGGGCCGGATTCCGTTTGTTCTCAAATCATTCAGCGACTATGCCGTCTCCAATTACCCCGAAGTAGAAGCCGCTTGCCAGCTCAATAGCGTTTACGGCGCGGCACTAAGCAAAGACGACGTCTCATGGTCGAATTTTCTGATTGTAGCCGCTGACACCACCTTCTTTTCGCTATTCGATTTCCCCTTAGGCCGGGGAAACCAAAACAAGTGTTTGGCCCCCGGACAAATTGTATTGTCGGAAAAAACTGCAACCGCTCTTTTTGGCAGTGAAGAGGCCCTTAATAAATTGGTAACCTTCCGCACGTCAGATACGACGCTAGTGTTGTCTGTTTCCGGCGTACTCGACCGACAGATCCAAAATAGTCACCTCCAGTTTGATGCCCTGGTTCATCCCTCGCTCTTGTCGGGAAAATGGTACGTGGGAGTCAATTATTTGCTATTGCGTCCAAATATTGATTTGGGGCAATTTGTAGGGAAACTAAACGAGGATCCCAGGCTGCCCGGTTTCACCGGTCTGGGGAATACTGAGTATTTCCTTAATTCGCTTTCCACTTGTCATTTTAATACCGATAGCAAGGTCGATTTCATCAAAACCAGAAATCGACTTTTCATCACCATAGTAGGGATTGTCTGTGCGGTGATCCTTTTCATTGCAAGCTTCAATTCCATCAACCTTTTTTTACTCCTTGAAAGAAATCGTACAAAGGAAATCGGTGTAAAGAAAATCTTCGGTACTACCACCCGCCATTTCGTTGGGTTTACTACGCTGGAAATTGGCTTTTACAGCCTCATTTCTTCAGGCCTGGCCGGACTCATAATTGTCCTTATAGTTCCCATGTTCAACAGTATTTTTGGTTCCACGCTTTCAGTCGAGTACTTTCTTCGGGCAGATGTAACCGCCCGGGTTGCCGTCATTTTGTTTCTCTCCTCATCAATCCTTGTTGGAGTTCTATCTCGCAAGCAATGGCAAATGAAACCTTCTGAACTGGTCAACAATAAGCTTTCAAAGATCAGATTCAACCGTGGCTTGTTCACCCTTCAATTTGCCATTTCCACAATTCTCGCGACTTGCAGTATCACCATTGTTGAGCAAATCAATCACATCGAAACCGCGCCCCTCGGCTTTAGCCGCAACCTTATACAATTGGGAGCACCCGGATTCGAGTTTTCTGATAAATTTCCAGCACTCAAGCATCGTGCTTTGCAGCTGCCCGATGTTGATGGCGTGACCATAACCGGAGGGAATCCTATATCCTCGAACTCCATTGTCCGACTCGAACTGGAAGACGGCTCATCATACTCACCTTACCTCTTCGTAGGCGACGAGGACCTGGTCAGTACAATGCAACTGGAACTGATTGAAGGAAGTGTGCCTTCTTCTCAGAGCGATGGCAACCTCGTTAACGAAACCCTCGTCCGCATGTTTGATATGAAGGATCCAATCGGGAAGACAACACCAGGAACAGAAGGCAAGATCGTAGGGATCGTAAGAGATTTTACAATCGGATCTTTCAGGGAGCCCATCCCGCCGGTAATAATCTCGAGCTACAAGGAAGAGGGAAAGGCTTTGTTAATCAATTACACTGGAAACGATTTAAAGGGGTTGCTGGCTCAGCTGCGAAGTGAATGGGAACGTGTCTTTCCGAATGATAATTTCGACTATCGAATCATTCAGGAGGACCTCATGGAGGGTCACAAGGAAGACATATTTCTTTTCCGAGTCGTTACTTTGTTTTCAGTGATAAGCATTGTCCTGTCTTGCTTTGGACTATTTGCCCTTTCATGGGCCGTGACTCAAAACCGCAGAAAGGAAATCGGGATCAGAAAAGTGCTGGGAGCCACACCTAAGGATGTACTCCAGCTGGTCACCCTTTCATTCGCCAAACGCGTCGCCGTGGCATTTGTCATTGCTGTGCCAGTCGGTTACTACCTGATGAATAAATGGCTTTCAGGATTCGTCAAAAAAATTGACTTAGGCCCTGAAATATTCATCATGTCCGCCGTCATAATGACTATCGTTTCGGCGATAACCCTTAGCTTCCAAACGTTGCAGGCCGTATTCACCAACCCTGTGCAAGAGATTCGGAGCGACGGGGAGTAGTATTTTAGCGGTAGAAAATTGTGGTGACACTAGTCAGGGATACCAATTTCAGATTACGCTTCAGGCGATAATCACAGTAACACCCATTTTTTCGAGTTTTGCCTTCTCATCACCCGGAATGCCCTTGTCAGTAACCACTGTGTGAATCTTGTCCACCCCGGCAATGAATGCAAACCCCCTTCGCTGGAACTTGCTCGAATCGGCCACGACAATCACCTTCTGTGAAATCTCGATCATCACCTGGTTCAGGTGCGCCTCTTCAATGTTGGGTGTTGATATCCCGTAGCTGGTGTCGAACCCATCTACGCCAAGAAAAAGTTTGTCACAATAGTAGTTCTTGAATCCCTTCTCCGCGAGCATGCCCACAAGCGATAGCGAATTGCTCCTCAGCGTACCACCGGGCACAATGACGTTGATATTCTTGTGCTCTGCGAGGTAGTTAGCAATATTGATCGCGTTTGTTATGACGGTAAGGTTCTCAAACCGATCCAGATTCCTGGCCACTTCATAAGTAGTGGATCCCGAATCGAGAATGATAGTATTGCCCTCCTCGATGAGCTCGGCAGCCTTTTGTCCAATCGCCCGCTTTTCGGCGAGGTGCTTCTTCTGCTTGTCCGACAAGGGGAAATCGTAACCCACATAACTATGCGTGATCTTCATCGCCCCACCACGCGCGCGAAGCAGCATGTTCTTTTTCTCCAGTTGCTCAAGGTCATTGCGAATCGTCACTGAACTCACACCCAGAGCCTCACTCAGTTCGTTCACATTAACCTGCCCCTCCTTTTCAAGGCGCGCCAGGATAGACATCCTGCGACTTACGGTTGACCGGGATTCACTTCGCTTGCGTTTCATCAATCGTGGAACAATTGTCGAATCTAACTCCGAAATATATCAATAATAACCCTCCGTCCCGGTTTCTGCCGAAACGAAGCTTTTCGAAAGGTAAAATAACTATAAAAACATAAAGAAAGATTTATTTGAATGGTTAAAACCCACTAATTCACTAATTTTGGCGTATCCTTAATAATAACCCACCAGAAAAATAAGTAAATGAAACATAATCTGCTTCTCCCGATTTTTACGGTGTTCCTACTCGCCGGCTGTGGCAAGGGCAATCAGCAGGTGCCCGGCGGATCTGGCATTACCATCAAGGATGACAGCGTTGTGTTCGTCAACGAGACGATGCAACTCAGACTGGATGCCAACGGTGTGTGCCGTATCACGCTCCGTAAAGACGGGAGGTGGGTTAGTTTCACACGCGCGCATGAGTCAACCCTTCCGCTCTTCCACTTGGTTACCGACGAAGGCATTCTCTCGCGATTTACTACGGAACCGTCGGCCATACGCGTTATCGATCTGGATTCTGAGGAGTTCGGACCGGGAAAACGGGTGGAGATCACGGGCAAGGAACGTCAAACACAAATCGAACGAATCTTATTGCTGGACCTGTACGAAAGACACCCCTCTGCTGTGTTGTGCCAAGCTATTTACACGAACCAATCAACCAGGCCGGTAACCATCCGGGCATCCGTGTCTGATTATTTTCTCATCGATGCCAACGATCTCTGGACCTTTCAAGGTGTTGCGCACGAATGGGGCACCGATTACATCTTTCCACTGGACTCCGGTTTTTTCAGGAAGAACTATTTCGGCTTTCAACCGGAATCCCGACTGGGCGGCGGCATACCTATGGTGGATATCTGGAGTCCATCTATGGGACTCGCCATAGCCAGCATTGAAACTGAACCTCCCCTGGTGTCCTTCCCGACAAAGGTGACGGAAGCCGGCAAGGCGGAGATATCCATCGTCGAACAAATCAACATGGACCTCGATCCCGGTGATTCTTACAAGACTACGCGGAGCGCTATCCTGGTCCATGATCTCGATTTCTTTAATGCCGTCGAAGCATTCGCTGCGATCATGAAAGACCAGGGCCTCTATATGAAAGAACCCTCACCTGAAACCTATGAACCCTTCTGGTGTAGCTGGGGATATGAATCTGACTTCACACCTGAAGATATATACGGAGTTCTTCCGAAGCTGAACGAACTCAACATTAAATGGGTTGTCGTTGATGACCGTTGGTTCGATCGGTATGGCGACTGGAATCCAAGACCGGAAACCTTTCCGGGAGGCGAGAAACAAATGCGCGAACTAGTCGATTCCCTTCATTCGATGGGATTTCTTGCCAAGATATGGTGGGTGCCCACTCTTATTCAGCCTGAAGGTCCTCCACCAAATAGACGGTGGCCATCCACAACACCAGGATCATCGAAGCTTTTTTCCACTCACCCCGACTGGGTCGTAGTCAATAACGAAGGAGAATACCCCAGATGCCCGCGCAATATGTACTTCCTGGATGGAAGCATCGCGGATGTTCGCGCGTACATAGAAGATCTCACACGAAAATTTATAGATGACTGGGGCTTTGACGGCCACAAGCTTGATGCCTATTGGGCTGTCCCTGCCACGCACCGCGATCCTGCAGAAGACTCGACGCGATCTTTCCAGGCTGTTCCCGACCTCATTCAAACGATCTATGAAACTTCGAAAGCGCTAAAGCCCTTTAGCGTTACGGAAATTTGCAACTGTGGTGTTCCACAGGATTTTTATCAATCGCGATTCACCGACCAGCCTGTTGTCGCCGACCCAACGAGCTTTGCGCAGGTGCGCAGGAGGGTGAAACTAAACAAAGCGCTGTGGGGCGCGCGTTGCCCAGTCTTCGCCGACCACGTCGAACACATCCAGATAAGCGATGATGAACTGGGCAGCGACTTTGCGTCTGCTGTCGGCACCGGGGCTGTTCCCGGCACAAAGTTCACCTGGCCAGGCGGTCCTCAGAAAGTGAGACTTACGCCCGACAAAGAACTACATTGGAAGAAATGGCTATCGCTGTATCGCGATAATATGCTTAGCCAGGGAGATTACACAAACTTATATGACATCGCCTTTGATAAGCCTGAAACACACGTCATTCGAAAGGACGGCAAACAGTATTACGCTTTTTACGAAGATGAATGGAACGGCGAAATTGAACTGCGGGGCCTCGACAATGGGTCGTACGTTGTGAAAGATTATGTTAATAACGAGGAGTTAGGCATTGTATCAGGACCCAATGCACGCATCAGGGTTTCCTTCCGCGACCATTTGCTGATTGAATGTTCACCGATTGAATAATCAAGAGTTATCAGGAAGGCTGTAAGGCACCGGTCACCAGATCAATCTTCTCTTCAATCAACCGGACTACGGAAGCGGTTGCCTGGGGAAAGACTTTTCTCAGATCGATCTCGTCACTTTGGGTTAGGATGTTGCGCAAGGTACACATGAAAATGTTCTTGGTTTCCGTTGCCAGGTTCACCTTACATATACCTAACGCGATAGCTTGTTGCAATTGATCGGCAGGTATTCCAGAGCTTCCGTGGAGAACGAGTGCAGCTGGAGTTGCCGCGTGTATGCGACTGAGAAGATCCAATTGCAGTCGCGGTGGCTCTTTATAAAATCCATGCGCTGATCCAATGGCTATGGCCAACGCATCAACACCCGTTTCTTGTACAAATCTTGCCGCCTCATCGGGCTGCGTGAATGAGCCGGTAACCTGCGCCTGGCCCAGCTTGGCCACATAACCAAGCTCGGCTTCCACATTGGCGTCATATGCGGATGCCAGTCGGACCACAGCTGAGGTCATTTCAATGTTTTCACGCAACGGCCGTTCGCTTGCGTCAATCATCACCGAGTCAAAACCGGCATCGAGACACTGTTTCACCCTCTCAAGGCAGCTTCCGTGGTCGAGATGAAGCCATCCTTGGACCCCAAATTGCTCCAGCCCCGCTCGAGCCATGCTTACGGCAACTTTAAGCCCGAGATAGTCTATTGACGCTTCCGAGAGTTGCAGGATGACGGGAGCTTCCTTTCTGGCAGCCGCGGTAAGAATACCCGAAAGCGTTTCAAAGTTGTAAAAGTTAGCCGCGAGCAGCGCACCTCCGTGTCGTGACAGATAGGCCAGCTTTTCTTTAAGTCTCATGATCAAATCGATATCCCAAATAAATCCTGCGCCGTTCTCCTGACAGCGTTCATATCTCTGAAGGCGGCTGTTCCACCTGGAGCCGTAGTATTGATGGCCCCGATTAGGCAGGCAAACTTCAGACATTCATTCAGAGGTTCACCCACTAGGTATTTGTGGATAAATCCGGCATTGAAGCTATCCCCTGCCCCAATGGTGTCCACGACATGCTCGTTGAGGAAGGAGCGTTGCATGAAAGTCGTTCCGTGGTCCCATAGGATCGCCCCTTCCTTCCCGTCTTTCACAACGATGACGTTGCCATCGCCGATGCGCGTCAATGCATTCGTGATGCCGGACGTTCCTGTCAGAAATTCCAACTCCCGTCTATTGGGAAGAAATATGTCCGTCAAGGGCAACACCTGATCCAGGTCGAGGTCCCATCGTTCTGCGGGATCCCATTGCGGATCCAGGGATGTAGTCAATCCAAGGCGTTTTGCTCTTGTGAGCAGGCGCACCAAATTTTTTTTAAGACGCGGCAAAAGAAAAATAGAGCTTATATGAAGATGCCTGGAGGATTTCAGCACGTCGTCGGTGACATCGTCATCGCAGAGGTAAGTCATACAACCAGGATAGGTAATCATAGCCCGGTCTTCTCCATAGCTTAGGACTACGGTCACTCCTGTATCGCGATTACCTGTTCTGATGGTGTTTGAAACATCTACGCCTTTGGATTGCAGCTCTGCAAGAATGAAGTCGCCATTGCCATCGTTTCCCACACGTCCAACAAAAGTCACCGATGTACCCAGGGTACTCAGATTGCTGGCAAATATGGCTGAGCTGCTTCCTAGCGTGGTGGTGAACGAGCGGGCGATTACTTCCTTGCCCATTTCAGGAGGCCCCTCAATGTTGTTTGCAATAAGATCAACATTGAGTTCACCCAAGACAACAACATCCGATTTCCCGGTTTGGCTCATTTCAGGGGAAGATCCATATTCTCCATCATTCTGAGTTCTGTTAGTCTCCACGCGTGATCAATCCTGAAGGCCATAAATTTGTACGCCTTCGACAACCCGGGATATGGCCCCGGTCTGAGACGGGGTATCGGGTCGCAGCCCAAGTTGTAGCGACTTGAAGAAGGCCAGTATCTGAGCGGGCACCACACTGCAGACAGCGAGAAACTCCTCATCCACGGTGGGGCCGTTCTCGGAAAAGGGAAATGAATGATCCAGATCAAGATGATCGATATACGATTCCATTAAGCCTATTTCCAGCAAAGGAGGCCTGCCCTTGTTCATCGACTGCACCAAGTCCTTCTCATATTTCTGAACATACTTCTGATTCGAGAAAAGGTAAACCATCAAAGTGGTCTCGTCCACAACTGCCTTGGGACCGTGCCTGAACCCGAGAAAAGAATCGGGAGTGCAGACGATACGGCCATCAGTGAGCTCCTGTAGTTTCAGGTGGGCTTCAGTCGCCGTTCCCAATAACGGACCCGATCCAAGAAATACGGCTCGCTTAAAATCCTTTTCGGCAATTATTCGAAGGTCATCATAGTAATAATCGATCGCCTTATGAGCATAAGACGAGATGATGTCCACCATTCGCCGGTTCGCCTCAAGCTGGGAAAGACGCGCAATCAGTATTCCGGCCACCATCATACCGGTGTAGCTGCTTGTCATGGCAAGACTCAAATCATTCGCGCGCTCAGGAAGGGCGAACACATAGGAATTGTGCGAATTGGATCGACCCCTCTTTGCCAGTTCCCCCTGCGCATTGCATGTGATGATCAAGTGGTGAGAGCCCGCCTTGCAAAGTTCGTCAGCAAGCGACACGGCAGCGAGGCTCTCCGGACTATTACCAGACCTGGCAAAGGATACCATGAGCAATGGAACATCACCATACAGATGGTCACGCGGGTGGGAGACAAGATCTGTCGTCGAAACGGCCTCAACGGGAAGATCCATACTGCGCCGAAATACTGCCGCAAGAGATTTTCCGATGAATGCGCTTGTGCCCGCTCCTGTCAACATGACCCTGCTTCGCTGTGCTGTCGCCTTCCGCAAAAATTCTTCAATGGCGCCTTTCTCACGATCCACGTATTGCCAAACCTCGCTCCAAAGGTTCGGCTGCTGGCATATTTCATGAGCAAGATGCGTAGCGCCTTTCTCCGTCAGGGTCCTGTCATCAAGGCCCAGGTATCTTATGCGCATATATTATTATAGAACCGTTAAATGGAACTCAAATCTCACCAGACAAAAATAAGGAAAAGGACGATAAAAACTTCGTTTTATTTTTATTTATACTTGTAAATCTTTCATTTCATTTAAAAGATCAGATACGGCCCATGGGGGATCGCTGCTCCTCAATAATTAGTAAGATTCTGATATTCAGGGATTACCCACAAAAAAGATATGCGCGTGGCCGCAAAAAGGGACCGGTTTGCGTTCCTTTTCTTATTTCCCGGAGTGCGTCTGAAAATACACCAATAAGTTTCGTTTTATTATTTTAGAGCAAATGACGACACCCCGCTCACGTCCCTGGCTCCTATTTGCAATGCTCACCGTATTCTGCTGGGGTATATGGGGTGCGCTTATCGAAATCCCTGAAAAAGCAGGCTTCCCGGAGACATTGGGTTACTGCGTCTGGGCGTCGACGATGATAGTCCCGGGAGTTATTGTGTTGACAAGATCCGGGCGCCTGGATACGTCGGTAACGACGGCTACGCTGGGGCTGATTATCGGGCTTCTTGGCGCCGGAGGACAACTCATACTATTTACTGCACTCAAGACTGGCCCGGCATACATGGTATTTCCCATTATCTCCCTGTCGCCGTTGCTGACCATCCTCTTGTCCTGGGCGTTGCTACGGGAACGGACCACGCGCAGGGCGTGGACAGGCATTGCATTGGCCATTATCGCAATGCCTCTTCTTTCTTATCAGACTCCTCACGACGATGGTCGCGGAGGTCTTTGGGTTATCCTGTCATTCATTGTATTTGCCTGCTGGGGTGTGCAGGCCTATGTGATGAAACTCGCCACCAGGAGGGCTGATACGCCATCGATCTTCGTCTATATGGTGATCAGCGCGATCCTGCTGACCCCAGTGGCAATCGCAATGACGGATTTCGATCAGCCCATAAATTGGGGGGTAACAGGACCGGTAGCGGCCTTCGGAATTCAATTGCTCAACTCCGTCGGCGCGCTACTTATCCTCTATGCATTTCAGCACGGAAAGGCAATAATCGTAAGCCCACTTACCAATGCAGGAGCCCCTATTGTCACGGTAGCACTCTCTTTGGCGCTGTATCACACCGTACCAGACGGTCCGCTTATTGGGGGCATCGTCCTGGCACTCCTGGCAGTGTTTCTGATGAGTGAAGAATAGTGTTACAGATGCGCCCGCAGCATCCACGCCATTTTCTCATGCATGCGCAGCACGCCCGTCAGGAAGTCGGCTGTTCCTAAGTCCTTTCCCTTGTCACCAATCGGGTCGATCTGTTCGCGCAGGCGGCTTGCAATGCTTTCATGGTCGCTAAGCAGTTCGGTGATGAATGTCTTGCTGTCGCCTCCTTCGCGCGTGGATTCGGTAAGATCAGTCAATTCCAGGAACTCACGCAGGGTGCCCGGTGCAAAGTGGCCAAGCATACGGATACGCTCAGCGGTTTCATCGACAACCTCTGCCAACTGATTGTATTGATCCTCAAACATCTTATGCTTGTCGTAAAAATCCGGACCCTCTACATTCCAGTGAGCGTGACGAGTCTTCGTATAGAGTACAAATTCATCAGCCAGCAGCTTCGAAAGTTGGTGGGCAATTTCAGCTTTCGGTCCTTCCTTAATTCCAATTTGGGTTTTCATATTTCTCAGTTTAAAGGGTTATGATTTCAAATACCTTATACAAAATCCGTGAAGGCAATCAACCTCCTTTATATAAAACACCAAATCGTCCCTTTTGGTGCTGTTTTCGAGGCATTTGGCGTCACGCCATGACATAATTAACGCTGATTTTCATCAGGAATCCAGCCCCCATTGTGGGGAAAAGGTCGCATAATGGGTAAGGTTTGCAGCAGGTAACATTACTTCGCCGCGATTTACAATTCTGAATCGGACATCATTATTGGCACGATGATTTCAAAAGGTTGGGCGGGTAAAAACAAATAACGTATGAGACAGAAGAGAGAAGTGAAATGGAAGCTGACGCGGATCGCGACGATCTGTGTATTGCTTTTGGGGACGACAATGTTTGCATTCGGGCAACGAACGCAGACAGAAACAACGACGGAAACTACGGTTCGAACCCATACGGATGACGATCAGTATGACGACCGGTCATCGTACAACAGCACAGCACGAGCCGGTATCAAGGGAGGAGTCAACCTCAGCAACCTGATCATTGATGAGCCTCACGATCGGCATACACGATTTGGGTTTCACGCTGGTGTGTACGGACAGCTATTTGCAAACGAAGGCTTTGCAATTCAACCTGAGATCAATTACTCAACCAAAGGAAATGAAGTGAGCTCGAATTTTGGTGTGATCGATCATGAAACTAAGTTCAACCTGCATTACATCGACGTACCGATCCTTGCTGTATTCAAGTTGGGAAATGCCGTTGAAATTCATGCGGGGCCGTATTGGGCTTACCTGGTGGGCGCGAACATTGACTCGGATGGCGACCTCGGTGATGACTTTATAGAGCTGGATCGCGATAACTTCGAAAAATGGGATTACGGTCTTGTCGGGGGCATCGGCTTCAACTTCAACAATATTCAAATAGGCGCCCGGTACAATTATGGGCTGAAGGACATCGCAAGAAGTCCAGGCGCCAGGCAAATGCTGGGCAGCAGCAAGAACTCTGTTGGCCAGCTTTACCTTGCTATCAATATGGCCGGGAGCAGATGATATTTCCTAACCTATAATACGTGATTCTTTATGTCCTTGTGCGCGCGATGAAAACGGTGTCATCAGCGCACAAGGTCACAAAGATTTCACATTCCTCTACTGTGTACTGCCATTAAGCTTATATACCTTACCTGATCCGGCGCTCCCACGGTTGGTCAGTACATACACCTCTCCATCGTCGTCCTTTCCAAAACCAAGTACAAACTCATCCAGATCGCCGTTAGCCATATTGCCAACGAGGAGTTTGTCGTAGTTCCAGGTTGTGCCGGAACGATCAGCAGCGAACACGGCTCCGTTCATACCGGACGGATCCTGAGTCAACACTCCGAAAATGTACTTTCCAAAAAGCGACGGCACGTCATCACCTTCGTAGACGTATCCCCCGATCGAAACATTCCCGAGGCCATCTGAAAGATTCTTCGAATTCCCGAATTCAATTACAGGATCAAGAAGGGGTTCACCGTTTGCACCTGTTGCCACGCATGAATCCGGTGGCGCAGTTGGATTATTCGCATCAAAGCAATGCAATCCTTCCTTAATGTTCCAGCCATAGTTACCTCCTGCTTGCACAACATTGATTTCCTCATAGAGCTCCTGACCCGCATCGGCAACAATGATATTTCCTTCGGGATCAAAGCTGAAGCGGTAAGGATTTCGTAAGCCGTAAGCAAAAATTTCGTCGAGACCGTCACTTCCTGTAAACGGATTGTCAGAGGGTATCTGGTACATTCCCGGCATGTTGACGTCGATGCGAAGGATGCTTCCCAAAAGGTTCTGGGTGATGTCCTGACCGTTTCCACCCTCGACGTGACCAGCCTGATTGTCGTTCCCACCTCCTCCATCACCCACAGAGATATACAGGTATCCATCCGGACCAAATGCCAGCATGCCGGCGTTGTGATTGCCCTGCGGATGGTCCATCGCCAATAAGACAATCTCTGATGCCGGATCAGCCACGTCTTCGCCCGGAGTGACGGTGAATTCGGATACATAGTTCGTATGATCCCATCCTTCCGGCCCGGCCGGACTGAGCGGCCCGCTGTAATACACAAAGAAACGCCCGTTGTTGGCAAAATCCGGGTGAAAGGCGAGACCGAGAAGTCCCTTTTCACCTTCAACCACAATGCGATCTGAGATGTCCAGGAACGGCGTCTCAACGGTGGCGCTATCCCTGAAGATGTACACCTGCCCTGCCTGATCTACGATAAACATGCGGTCCGTGTTGTCGGGCGCTGAAATGAATGCCAACGGCGAAAATAAACCGTCCGCCACTACGTCGAGAGTAAACTCATTATCGGTGTTCATTCCTCCACCGTTGTCGTCATCATCGTCACAGGAAAGTACAAGCAGCAATGCTGCCATCACCACAATACCTAAATACCTTGCCTTGATTTTCATGAGTAAGAATAGTTTTAATTTCGCAATTCATTCGCAGGCTGCTCTATCTCAACACGGACCCTGCTTTCACGTATTGAAAAACCGCACACTCAACGGTCGCGCTGGCCGCCGCCTTGGGGAATCGGATTCACAATGGTTTTAGCCCGGTTACATTGGGATCGTTCACCGTGCTCAGGGAGCCGCCCTGCAAGAAGTGCCCGTCATAGATTCACACAAGCGGCGGCAATAATTATTCCACCCGAAAGGAACTCAAAGAATCGCGGTATGTAACCAAGACGAACGCGTGAGAATGATATTCCCCGCAGAATGAGGAGCACACCCGCCGATTGCTTTGTAGAAATGTAACCCCCGACCTTCATATTTCGTTACCACAGCATTGCAGTCAAAAAAAGTCAAATGAGCGTGTCCTGGATACCATTTGGCCGACGGAATGTTGCGACTTACGATTGAAAAAGTTTTTTTTCTGAATGAGTGACACGAACCCCGACCTCTACACCGGAATTACAACGCGTGAGCGACTCGAGCACGTCCCATACGGACATGAAGTTGAATGGATAGCATGGGATAGCGACTTTCGGAACAGCGACCTGCGTCATGGCGATATCATCGTCGCTGTAGATGACAAACGATATCTGAAAGAAACAAGAGACAAGGAGTTCTCCATGGCGGTCGGCAATTACGCTGAGCCTGCGTATTGGAGGCAGGTCGGTGCAAAGCCAGGACAACAAGTGCACCTGGAAGTCTGGCGTGAAGGAAAATTCCTGTCAATTACCGGAAAGTTACAGCCCCAACAATTTTACTACACTGCGGAAAATCGCTCCGCAATGGGTCCCGGTGGCCCCGAGCGACTTGTCAACGATGGTTTTTCTTCTCCCTGGTCGGGATGGTATGAGAAATTTGTGAAGAATGCCTCCATGCGGCTCATCGATCCGCGATGGGAACGCATGCGCATCAACAATGTGGTAGCGTTGGAAGAGCACATGGCCGACAAGGAACGAGTGGACTTTCTTGTTAAGAACTACCCTGGGCCTTTCGCTGAATCCGTACAATCAGACTGGGAAACCGTCAGAAAATCCCTTGAAGGATTTACCTATACAGACATAACCGAAGAATCGCTCGAGTACAGAAAAATCGGCGAGCAACGCGCCGCGCTTATCCGCGAAGAAGCCGAAAAGGCACAACGTGCATTTCGGGAATCACTTGGTGACCGCTTAATTAATCCATTTCCCGCCGTCGATCCTATAGAGGGGGATGTTACCGCCGTTGCAGGAAAAGTAGTGGAGCTACCCGCAATTACCATGCGCCAGTTCATCAACGACCTGGGAAAATCATACGTGGTTGCCGGCTCCCCACGTGATGGATATTATATCATTCATGTCAACGATCCCGAGATGAATACGTTTTTCGGGACACTCTTCAGATACCAGGGAAAGGTGACTCCAGACATCGCTGAGCGGTATCAGTTCTACGGTGAGATTCAGAATGACCCGCTGATGGTCACCTACGATGGACGACCCGCCACGGGGTTGATGCTTAAAGTTGTTGGCGTGATGGCAGGTCAAAGTTCTGTCTTTGTTGACTTGCGCAATGCAGATGGCAAATCTGAGGTGCCATTTGCAGGCGAGGAAAAATTATCAAGCCTCTCCGACCACACGCTTAATGACTCGGCCACGCCCAGACAGGTGATCGAGGCAATGATTCATTACATCAAGTACGCCGACAAGAATTCATGGCAAAATCTTTTCGCGAACTGGCGAGCGTTTCCACGATTCGATGGACCTCCGGTGATTGACATGTCTTATGAACTTCCCGAAGGTTCATTCATTCGTACCTGGGATCAATCCCGACGCCAAATCCTCGGCGACGTCTACGATGCCAGGGTAATATACGAAGGGCCGCACGAAACAGTGATCGAAGAAGATGAGGCTGCCGGCATTCCCCGCGTCGAGCAGGCTAAGGTAATAGTGGATCATGTCGGAAAATTTGGAAACACATACCGCAGCCTCTCCAATATCAACGTGCATCGAAAATGGATTCTGCAACGAATCAACGACGGTCCCTGGAAAGTACTGGAATTGCAGTCACTGTAACACCCCACATAACGCCCAACGCTGATGTTCAACGAACGAAAGAATGAAGTCAATACCTTACTCGATGAGGCAGCAAAAAAGGACATGGAATCGTCCCGCATTTTTGTTACCAGCCCCGAGGAACAAAAAAAGATAAGGGATGTGCTGTCACGTTACTTTGACTTCAGGCAACGTGCTCTTGAGGATGCCCTCAAATTGTTGAACGACGCCTCTCGCAACGCCAAAGACCAAACCTACGAGTGGCGTAAGCACCTGCTGAAAGCCGGTAGTGAGGGCTCTCAAATGCTTTACGATTCCATCAAAGACATCAAGTGGAAGACGACGTTCACCGAAGTCGTTGCAAGGGTAGCCTTCCAGGAGTCGGTCTTCTTTACACGACTTGCGCATATGCCGCTTCCGAATGCCATGCAGGGCAAACTCATTGAATACCGGAAGGAATTCGAGGTAGAGAAAAAGAACCTGATGCAAAAGTGGGAAGACATCGTTGCACGTGACAAGGGCATTGACGAAAAGATGGACGATACCCTCAAACAACTATTGAAGGTTTATGAAGAAGGGCTGAAGCGGGTTGATGCAGCGAACACCAAGATGCGTGAAAACGTCACGAAGCTCGTCAAAGCTGCTGAAACGGCTGACTCGGTCCTGAATCCAGGCACCCCGACAATGTTCGAGCCTGCCAGGGTCATGCTTGAAACCATAAACCAATTCATGGTTTCTTCGAAAGAAATGGCCTCGCGTTTTGATGCGCTTTTCAAAAGCGAAGAGTCAGTAGTCGTAATACTTTTCGGAAAAACTCGCGCCAGTGTAAAGGAATTTCTTGAGAACACAAACCTGGATACGGCACAGAAAGAATATTACGCCGCCGAAAAGGAAATACAGGATGTCGCCAAAGGCATGCAAACGAAAGGCATGCAGGAAGATGCGCTTCGATTTGTAAACGAAGGCGCAAAAATCACACGCGATCATCTGGAGGATTTCACGAAGGCATACAACGAATTCGTGAATGCTTTCCGGGAAATTTTTATCGGTCCTGTCGGCGATAGGACTGTAGAAGACCTTGTAGAAAAACAAAGATGGGATTGGGCTCGGAATGAATGGCAAAAGCTCAATATTCAGGGCGAACTTAAGAAAATCTACGACGATGCACGCGAATGGTGGGCGATCGACGCTGGCGGCCTCGATGAGGCAAATCAAAAAAAGCTTCGGGAGTTGTTAGAAGCCGAACGCAAACGACTTGAGCCTGCATTGCGGGAAGCAGGCGACAACTCCGTACTGGACAGCCTCAAGCTCATCATGACGATAGCGAAAAACGATATGGTCGACAAGTTGAAACGCCTGGCCGGCTACAACAAGTGACACGTCTATCGTAGCTGACTGAGCTTATCGGGATAGTCGGTGATGATGCCATCAACGCCCATATCAATAAGCCGCTTCATTTCGTCCGTATCGTTCACCGTCCAGGGAATGAATTTCATACCCAATTGTTGACATTTTTTGATAAGCTCGGATGTAACGAGGCTGTAGTGTACGCTGTAAATGTGTGGGCGGAAGCCAATCATCTTGAGGTTATCCTCCAACGACATCTCTTTGTTACCTGAAAGAAATCCTATCGCCACGTCCGGATAGCGTTTGTTGACTTCCTGAATTTGCCGTACGTCGAACGACTGGATGTAAAAACGATTTCCAATACCTCGCGAGCGTATAACTGCCATCACGAGATCCACAAGCTCTGCCGGCTTGGGCTGATAGTGGCCGTCCTCTTTTGGACTCGCTTTGATCTCAATATTATATATGACTGGCGGCAGGGCTTTCTGTTTTGTGTAGGCCTCGACGGAATCTATGAGTTCACCCAGCAACGGCATGTGGACCCGCATCTTCTCTTGCTGAGGAAAGTCGGGATGCACCTTTGAGCCTACATCAAACTTGCGGATGTCTGCGTAGTCCATTTGATGAAGGATATATTTGCGTGCGTCGGATTCAGGAATCTCTGAGCCGTCAGGCATGAGCGAAAACACGCGGTTCACATAAGGATCATGCGCAATAACTACTTGCTTGTCGCGGCTGATGTGTACATCCACCTCAAGAACATTCGCGCCTTCGTCGATAGCGCGTTTCATCGAAGGTATCGTGTTCTCGGGCGCCAACCCGCGCGCGCCACGGTGGCCCTCCCTGAAAAATTTCGGAAAACTGTCGGGAAACATCGGTCCGGTGGTTTGTGCCTGACTGTGCGTTACACACACAAGCAGCAATGGAATGAGAGAAGCGATTTTCATCGGCAAAAACGACAGAAAAGCTGATGGCTGGATGGTTCGCAGCCGTTTAGGTGGAAAATTAGCCTGTTTGAACCAAATTAGAAATTGAAAACCCTCCCGTTATTTTCGATTAATCCCATTTTTATGAAGCGCGTTGCTTTCGCAATTGGACTGAGCATCATGGTTGTTTCCGGCGCATTTGCTCAGTATAACACAGGCGACACACAACTGAATATCATGCTCGCCAAAATCGATGAAGATGCCAGCGCAAACTTTACGATTTGGAAAAAAGATATGAGCAGTCGCACCGGTGTGTCTGAATCCAAGATCACAACATGGTCAGTGGAGTTCGGCTTCAAAGGCGGCGACATTTACCTCGTGATTGAAATCTCAAAAATCACGAAGCGACCGATAGACGAAGTCGCAAAGATTTATCGCGCCAATCGCGCTAAAGGGTGGGGTGCTATTGCAAAAGAGTTAGGCATAAAGCCCGGCTCACCCGAGTTCCACGCTTTGAAGAAAGGCGCGGGTGGCCAGGCTGCTCACGCTCAAAAAGGTAACGGAAAAGGTAAAGGTAAGTAGGCCCCTACAACGTCGCGATCACAGTATCGTCGGTCCAGAAGAATGGCCGCCTGCCTTCGACACAATACGCATTCTTCCACTAACGGCGGTCATTCTCTGGTTTTGCTGAAACCCCATGCGCTCGAGCGCACGGCTCGCGCTTAGGTCACCGACGATCATCGGGCTAAATCCAGCCCGTTTGCCGAGTTCTGTTACTACAGAAACAGCCTCGCCGTTGTTGCCCGCTACAAACACCACGGCAGACTTGCAACTCACTGCGGGCGACACGTGCGTCGACATATGCACTGTATTGAACGTCTTCACGATTCGTGAATACGGTAACATTCTTTGCAACTCCTCAGCAGCGCTTATATCTGCTTTGCGATTGTCGCGCGCCGAAATACTGATGATAATTTTCCCCGACACCACATCACGAATGTGCTCAGCAATTTCCACCTCCTGCTCGGCAGGTACGGCGATCACAACGAGGTCTGCTTCCCAGGCTGCGTCTCTGACCGACGTGGCCAGCATTACGTCCGCATCGTAAATCTGAACGAGTTCGTTCTTCAGTGCCTTAAGTTTCTCGCGGCGCTTTGCCGTCAATACCAAACGATAACGCGCTTCTGCGAGACTCCTGGCAATAACGGAACCCATTCTGCCGGTCGCTCCTACGATTGCAATGGTTTTCGGTGATGTCATGCGGTGCGTGTGTGGTCTTTTGTTGATCAAAGGAGTCGCAAAAGTATCGCACCACCGAGGTGTGAGAGTTGATGTAGAACAACTAATTAGTTGATGTTAATCAAGCACAATTCAAATCGAGCAACATGCGTGCACTGTGAACCGCGCCTTGTTGAAGTTACAACGTTTGCAGTAGAGGATTGCGTTGTCGTTACGGGACTTCCCTGCTCCTATCCGTTTTTATACTGATAAAGGTATTGGAAACGTCTAGCCCTACCCGTCGCTATCAAGCTTACCCTACCGCCGATCGACACACCAAACCACCGATTACCGATCACGGATTTACTTCTTAGTACTTACTCTCGCTTCGCCACTTGCTTCCTAATCCGGCTCAACGTCTCCGGCGTAATACCCAGATACGACGCAATGTGCTGCAGCGGTGCGCGGTTAAAAATATCCGGTTGCAATTCCATGATTTGGAGATAGGCCTCCTCTGCAGAATACATTTGAGTGAGTCGTATCCTTCTCTGCAGGGCCATGATGCTGTTTTGCATCAGCACTCTGAAATAGCGCTCAACGTTAGCGATGGTTTCAATGAGTTCTTCCATTCCATCGCGGGTGAGAAGAAGCAACTCTGAATCTTCCAGGGCTTCGATGTTATAGATCGCGTCATCCCCGGAAAGAAAACTTCCCATGTCCGTAATCCACGCTCCTTCCATGGCGAATTGCATGACGTGTTCACCGCCATCATCGTCAACGGTAAACGAACGCAACAAGCCCTTTGCAACAAACATCAAATACTGGCACTTGTCGCCTGCGTTCAACACGTACTGCCGCTTGCGGTACTTCCGCGGAATAAAAAACCGCTCAAACGTGGCGGCTTCCTCGTCCGTCAAGTTAACTTTTTGCCGGATGGCAGCAATAAGGCGGTCGTGCATGGGTCAGGCAGGATCGAGTACATGTAAGATAAGAAAAAGGAAAACAATCCGCCAGAAACGTGTCAACGTGTTTACGTGTGTACGTTCTAAAGTCCAATATACAGCGACACGTTCCCCTGCGACTTCGTCGGCTGATCTCTGACAAGACCAGAGTTGCGGTTCAGGGTAAACGAGAAAGCTACCCGACCATAGGAGAGCACCAACCCAAAGTCGATAGCCGGGACAACAGTATTGGATTCTGATTCGGAGATGATAATACCATTATCACTACCTCTTGAAAAATCACGTCGAAACAGCGAACCCTCGAGTAGCGTATTGTGAAACACGATCGACAACTGCGGCTTTACGACGAAATAAGCCTGGAACTTCCGCGGCGATGAGTAACGATTCACGAAGCCGTCAAAATACGGCATCATCTTTCCGAAGCGGATGGTGGATTGAAATGCAAGTCCGATGTACATCGTCCCCATGTACATCTCACCACCACCCAGGACTTCAAGCGCACGACCGGGCGAATACAACATTTTTTCGTAGCCCAGGTTAACGTTAAGCAACAACGCTGTCGGCATCTGGTGATGCCACCCCATGGGACGATGGTGCCCGATCAGATCGTGGAACCAGGTCTGCACTTCACCCGCGCAGGCCTCGGGTCCCATGACGCCGAGAATCCACTCCGTCTTCATAGCATACCTCTCGACCGGATTCACAGAATTCAGCGCATGCGTTACAAACAACGATCCCGAGTACGGGTAATCTCCCTTGGTCCATTCCTCTTTCGTGATGTCGTTGGAGGTTATCATGATTTGCATGACGCTCCAACTGTATGTGTTGACGGCACTATCGCCGGCTTTGAGAAGGAAGTTCGAAAGGAATGATGTCGGCTGCTTCTTTCGGTGATAGAACAGATCGACGCGAAGGCCGTTGGAATATCCGCCGTCCTCTTTCCGGTAGGCAAAGAAATCGTTGTCCATGTAAATCCTGAACAGCGAATTTCTTTTCGTCATCTCCTGGGCTTCAACATCCTGAACGAGAGAAGCGATAATAACTGCAAGAAAAAATACCCAACCGCGTGCGTACATGTACTTCATCAGCCTTGAAAAATTCCAACAACAAATCCGAAGTATCGATGCGGCACTTTCGCCACGGGATTATCTCCACGTGCAAACGATTTCAATCGCGATCGTCGTGCCGATCTTCATTCCAGTAGCCCAGCGTGCTCAGTATGGTCTATTATACGGCGACTAAAAGAACCCGGATACCTTTTTGATACAATAACTACACCTTATGCAGTAGCTGCCACTATCGCTGAGTTTTCCCGTATGCATGTCCACATTGTCATAGTTCCCACTATCGGCATGCCGGTTTTTCAGGGGAATCAGAAAGGCACAAATTTTGTTTCCTAATCGATATGCGAGCCCACCTCATTCCGGCGTTAGAGCCAATGCCGTGAAGGGCTGGTACGCCTTGCCCGGACTACCAAAATGAGGTTGTTATGAAGGGTAACTCGTTATCGATTTGCTTGCTATTGTTTGTGTTGGCTTTGTTTCCTAATCCCGAAGCCAATGCACAGCACTTTGGACGCAACAAGCCCAGCTATGAGAAATTCGACTTTAAGGTCCGGCACAACCCGAATTTCAAGTTATATCACTACCTGAAAAACGACTCACTGCTGGAAGCCTTCTCCGCCGCAGCAGAAGAGTGGTATCATGCACATCAGCAAGTCTTCCTGGATACATTTGCGTTACCCAGTCCGTTTATCCTGTATGCAAACCACGCTGATTTCTGGCAAACGAGCGCTCTGCTGGGAACCGTGAGCATCGGCACGGGTGGTGTAACGGAAGGTTTGAGGAATCGCGTCATCATGCCGATGATGGAACTCAACTCTCAGACGCATCACGTTCTTGGTCACGAGCTGGTTCACGTCTTCCAGTACCGGATGATGAAAAACCCGGAAGACTCTCTCACGCTAAACAACATTCAGAACTTGCCGCTTTGGATGGTGGAAGGTCTTGCTGAATACCTCTCCACCGGACCTGTCGATCCTCATACAGCGATGTGGATGCGCGACGCACTACGGGCAAATGATTTCCCAACGCTTAAGGAAATGACGCGCAGCTACAAGTACTTCCCTTACCGCTACGGCCAGGCATTCTGGTCGTATATAGTGGGAACGTACGGCGACTCCGTCATCAGTCCGCTCTTCCGCAAGACCGCATGGTATGGGTATGAAAAAGCGATCGAGGAACTTACGGGTCTCGATGAAAAAGCTTTCTCAGAAGCATGGAAAGAAGATCTCACAAACTACTACCGTCAATACAATGGATTGCGCTCCGACAGTCTGAGAGGCCGACTGCTTGCTGAGAAGAAAAAATCCGGCAACATCAACATTGCGCCGGTGATTAGTCCCAACGGACAATACGTTGCCTTCCTCTCCGAAAAAAATTTCTTCGGCATCGATCTCTTCCTGGCCGATGCCAAAACCGGAGAGATATTAAAGACGATGGCTACCACAGTTCGCGAAAATCATATTGATGAATTCAGCTACATCGAGTCGTCAGGTACATGGTCACCATTGAGTGACCGGTTTGCATTCGTTGGCTTTAGCGAAGGCAGCAGCGTGCTGACGATCGTCGACATGAATGCAAAGGGAAAGACCACCGCACACAAGATCCCGGGTGTACCCTACTTTAGCAATCCCGCATGGTCGCCCGACGGAGAAGATATTGTTGTATCAGGAATGGTTGAAGGACAGAGCGACTTGTTCCTCTTCAATCTGAAGACAGGAAAGGTAACTCGTCTCACCAACGACTGGTACTCCGATGTGCAACCGCAGTGGTCGCCCGACGGACGGTTTATCCTGTTTGCATCCGACAGACCTGCACCGGGCAGGCAGTATCATTCGAAATCACTTCAGATCAGCCTGTACGATCGCGAAGAAAAGGACGTCACTGTCATCGATATGTTTAACGGTGCCGAAAATCTGAATCCAGTCTTCGCACCAGACGGAAAGAGCATTTACTTCCTCTCAAACCGCGACGGCTTCCGCAATCTGTATTCTTATGAATTTGCAAGCGGTCGCATCAAACAGCTGACAGATTACGTCACAGGCATAACCGGTATCACAACGTACGCTCCTGCGCTCAGCGTTTCATCCGAAACCGGAGAGTTGGCGTACAGCTATTTTGACAAAGCTTCCTACTCAATCTATGTAGCACGTCCGGATGAATTCACGGCACGCGACGTGACCCACGAAGGTGTCGACTTTTCCGCAGGAACGTTGCCTCCAAAGAGCGAATCGACCGTTGTTGCCCGCCTGCAGCAACTCGACTTCCTGCCGTTTAAACCTACCGAAGGAAAAACCGAAGCATATAAGCCCAAACTGGGACTTGAATACATCGGCAATCAGGCTGGTATCGGCATCGCTACCAGTTCCTTTGGAACACGTACTGGCATGGCAGGCGGCATTGATATGATCTTTGGCGACATGTTGGGATATCACCGATTGTTTGGAACGCTTTCGCTGAACGGTGAGATATACGACTTCGGTGGCCAGGCTGCATACCTGAATGAAAAGAGTCGCGTCAACTGGGGATTTGCCGTTTCCCACATACCCTACCGATCCTCTTACCTCGGCTTCAAGCCCGACACATTGATTGCCGGTCCCGACACGCTTGTGACCACCAACATGTTTCTCGACGTACTCCGTGCTTTCGATAAGAGCATCGAGGGATTTGTGTCCTTCCCCTTCTCGACAACGAGACGCGTAGAATTCGGCACAGGGTACTCGTTTTACTCTTTCAGAGTCGACCGATATAACAATTACTACTACGACGGCTACCTGATACACGAAACCCGTGAAAAGCTTCCATCGCCTGAAGGCTATAATCTCGGTAGCACCTACGCAGCGTATGTGCTGGACAACTCCTACTTCGGAATTGCATCGCCCATGCGAGGACGACGCTTTCGCATTGAGTTGGAGAAGACGTACGATGCGTTGGACTACCACACGCTGTTCATCGACTACAGGCACTACGCGTTCCTGAATCCCACGTCGCTGGCATTCCGGATCCTCCACCTCGGACGGTTCGGCGCCGATGCAGAGGACAATCGCCTCTATCCGCTAAGCTTCGCCTACCCGACGCTCACTCGCGGTAATGAACCCGACAACATTGAAGGATACGACACCGATGAAGGCGGATCACACTCCATCGATCAGATTTTTGGCAGTCGTATGATCGTCGCCAACGCTGAATGGCGCATACCGTTTACCGGACCCGAGCGACTGACACCCATCAAATCAAAAGTTCTCTTCACTGAACTTGCACTGTTTGCCGACGCCGGTATTGCGTGGACGTCATCAACTCACCCCACATTCAAATGGGACCCAGAATCACCCGGAGATCGCGTGCCATTCCTCAGCACCGGATTGGCATTACGGCTGAACCTGTTCGGACTCATGGTCATCGAACCCTACTACGCCCTGCCCTGGAGAAGGGATCATTTCGCACGGGGTGTGTTTGGGGTGAATTTTAGTCCGGGATGGTAGGGAATAGATGCAGACGCAGTGGCGGAATTCCGCATTCCATATTCAATTCCGGAGACGCACGGCCGTGCGTCTCCCCCGATATTTGTCGATACTTTACCGCCATTCGGCGAGGAAACGTCATGCTGAGCAGCGATGATTACGGGAAAGGATAAGGCGCAAATCAGAAAAAATAGGCGAAACATTGTAAGTGCTAAAGTGTTGAAATGTTGAAATTGGGCACAGCCAATTTCAGGGCAAAAAGCCTAAATCTGAGTTACTCACCCATGTACCCTATGTGATCTATGTGGTCCAGCCCCCACTCCTACAAATCATATCCTCCGGTACAAGCCAAACACCTATTCGCAAAGTCATCATACTCATCAAACGCCGCCCCGGGTTTTCCAAACAGCGTAATGATTCGATCAATCCGCACGCGTCCGTCCGGCTCCAGAAAAATAAAATCCCCTTCGCCCGGCACCTCGGCGAGTTTTATAACCTTGCCTTCAACATCCTTCACGGCATCATCCTCATCAAAGAAAAATACCTTACCCACTTTTTGTTTCTCGATCTCTTCCTGGATGACTTCACGGTATTCGTATGCTACAGGTGAGTATTCAATCTTATACATGTCTTCTTTTCTTTTAAATGATCCCCACCGTCACTTTACCACAGAGACACAGGGAACACTGAGTTTCACAGAGATGCTGGAGACCACAGGCGCGCCAAGGGCGCGCAAGACGTCTCCCTAAGAATGAACTCCTCGTTCCGCTGGATTTTACACCCCCGTCCCAACTCATTGCTAAGATGTGGCTGGTCAACTCGTCAATTATTCAACACCTGCCTGTCGCTATGCGACCTGTGCCCTCCTTGCTTCTTCAGCCTTCGCACATTACGACCGACTCCCTACGAACGAACATAGTAGCATCAAGAAAGTTTCTCTGTGCAACTCAGTGTT
>DATCLO010000019.1:0-81848 GCA_036563875.1 Cyclobacteriaceae bacterium | reverse complement strand
AAGAACTCCTACCTGCGGCACTACTATCCTCAGAACTTCCGGGAGCTCAAAAATGAACTGGCCAGGGCGGTGAGGAATTATAACAAAAGACCCCACCAGTCTCTAAATCGGATTAGTCCCAAACAATTTGATAAGCAATACACACGTGCGTCATCATAGAACCATAACCCCCAGACAGAGCATGCATTGTAGGGTTTTCTTAGGCATACACCCTCCAGAATGTCTTCAAAAAAAAGGGACGTTGATTCAACAACATCCCCTTATATACGACATTCTGTCGGGAGACCCTATCCCTGACAAGTTGCTCCTCAGCATTGCTTGCTTCCGTTTCGGGTCAACCATGCGATACTAAAAGACAGAAATGTTAAATTCACGAGCGGTTACACAAGTGGTCTACAGCGAGTAGACACTATACGATAAAAACAGTCAACCCTATTCAGGCAAGCACATTTAGGATTGACGATTTGCGATTGACGATTTGGAGTAATGGCTAAGGCAACTGATAACCCAGGTCCTATAGGAATTTTTGATTCCGGGATTGGCGGTCTGACGGTGTTCCGTGAGATTGTCAGTCGGCTACCTGAATACGATTTCGTGTACCTGGGTGACAACGCAAGGGTGCCGTATGGAACGCGGTCATTCGAAACAGTGTACCACTACACGTGGGAATGCGTGCAGCACCTCTTCAGCATGGGATCGAGACTTGTCGTCATCGCCTGCAACACCGCGTCGGCTAAGGCGTTGAGAACAATCCAGCAGCGCGACCTCGTGAAGATCGACCAACTGTATCGCGTTCTTGGCGTCATTCGACCCACGACAGAGATCGTCGGGATGCATTCAAAAACACGCCACGTGGGAATACTGGCAACGCAGGGAACCGTGATCTCCATGTCGTACGTTATCGAGATCAACAAGTTCTTCCCCGATATAAAAGTATGGCAGGAAGCATGTCCGATGTGGGTGCCGCTCGTAGAAGCCAATGAACACACATCGCCCGGCGCCGATTACTTTGTAGAAAAGAATGTCACGAGCCTTCTCAAGAAATCTCCGGACATCGACACCATAATTCTTGGTTGCACACACTATCCATTGCTCGTTGACAAGATCCGACAGTTTCTTCCCAAAGAAATCAAGCTCCTCGTTCAGGGACCCATCGTAGCCGAAAGTCTCGCCGACTATCTGCAACGTCACCCGGAGATCGATGCCTTGTGTACACGAGGCGCCACGCGGACGTTTTACACGACCGAGTCAACGGAGGACTTTGATGATAAGGCGCAGCGGTTTTTGGGGAGCAGGGTGGAATCGAGGCATCTGCAGTTGTAGGGAGTAGTAATCGGTGATCGGTGGTGCCGCTTAGTAGAGACGCACGGCCGTGCGTCTCCGGGCTTAATGATTAGTGATCGAACCTTCGGCAATCTCAGTGCAACGGGTGTTCGATCCAAATGTTTTAAGAAAACAAAGCGCTATTATTGCAGCCGAGTTAACCTATCCTTACATGAACGCGATCGACACGGTAATTTTTGACCTGGGCGGTGTCCTTATCGACTGGGATCCGCGATACCTGTATCGAAAAATTTTTAAGACGGAAGAAGAGATCGAATGGTTCCTTAGCAATATCTGCACGTCGGAATGGAATGACATGCAGGATGAGGGGCGGTCCTTTGCAGAGGCTACAGCGGAGTTGGTCGCGCGGCATCCTGAATGGGAGATGCCCATCCGCGCGTGGTATGACCGATGGGAAGAAACCATTTCTGGCCCGATAGACGGCACCGTAGAAATCCTCCGCAAGGTTCGAAGCACGGACCACAACTTATACGCCCTGACGAACTGGTCTTCGGAAAGCTTCCCGATCGCCTTGAAGAAATTTGACTTCCTGCACTGGTTTGACGGTATTGTCGTTTCTGGGGTGGAAAAAATGCGTAAGCCGGACCACCGGTTCTTTCGGCTATTGTTTGACCGGTACGCCGTCGATCCCCGGCGGTCGGTGTTTATCGACGATAACGAGAAAAACGTGCTGGCTGGTAAAGAACTAGGACTCAATGTAATCCGCTTTTATAGCCCCGACCAACTGCGGGAAGAACTGACGAAACTCGGAATCGCCGTGTAAGTGTCGCAGCTTTTTCGTATACTCATGGAAGGATCCTAACATCAACCGTCCATGGGAAGATTTGTACTGAGAAAGCGCGCCGATGGTGAGTTCCAGTTTGTGCTCCTGGCAGCAAACGGACAGGTCATACTCACCAGCGAAGGTTACACAAGCAAAGCTGCATGCCTCAACGGCATTGAGTCGGTCAGGAAGAACGCCGCGCTCCCTGAGCGATACGAACGAAAAAATACTTCCAACGGGAAATATCACTTTAACCTCACCAGTCCCAACGGACAGGTCATCGGATCAAGCCAGACTTATGAGAGCCAGTCGGGAATGGAAAACGGCATTGCCTCGGTTAGGATTAATGCACCCGAAGCCCCCATTGAAGAAGCAACATCTTAAACAGTTGCAGATGCAGAGCCAGTGGCAAGATGCGTCTGCGTCTGCATCTCTCTCAAGGGTGATAATCCAAAATCACACGGCTAATAATATCACAGCACTCATGCAGCTGCTCCTCAGTGATCACTAAAGGTGGAGCAAGGCGGATAATATTTCCGTGAGTGGGCTTGGCAAGCAGACCACGTTCCATCAGTTTCACACAAACATTCCAGGCGGTGTCTGATTCGGGGCTGTCGTTTATCACGATGGCATTCAGCAGTCCTTTACCACGCACAAGCTTAAGCAACGGTGACTTGTTTACAAGTTCTGCCATCCGTTCACGGAAGGCAATACCAAGACGGTAAGCATGTTCAGCAAGGCCTTCATCTTTCAGAACCTGTATGGCCTCGACAGCAACTGCTGCAGCAAGAGGATTGCCGCCAAATGTCGATCCGTGCTCGCCAGGACGAATCACCAGCATGATGTCGTCATCAGCAAGAACACATGACACCGGCATCACGCCGCCTGACAAAGCCTTGCCGAGCAGCAGGACATCGGCTCTTACGTCTTCAAATTCTGATGCCAGCATCTTGCCCGTGCGGGCCAGGCCAGTCTGAATTTCATCGAGGATAAGAAGTACATTGTTTTTCGTGCACAGTTCGCGCGCAGCCTTCAGGTAGCCCTCCTGCGGAACAAAAACGCCGGCCTCACCTTGAATGGGTTCAACGACGAGCCCGCAAACATTCGGATTGCTGAGGGCGGTGGCGAGCGCATCGGTGTTGTCGTACGCGACGATCTCAATACCCGGTAGGTAAGGACCAAAACCCCGTCGTGCGTCAGGGTCGGTGGATGCTGAGATGATGCTTGTGGTACGGCCGTGAAAGTTTCCGGTCGCGAATACAAGCACAGCCTGATTGTCGGGTATACCCTTCTTCGTATAACCCCACTTCCTCGCGAGCTTCATCGCCGTTTCCACAGCCTCAGCGCCGCTGTTCATGAACAGCGCCTTCTGATAACCAAACGTTTCGCAGACGTACTTTTCGGCGAGACCGAGCTTGTCGTTGTAAAACGCGCGCGATGTTAGCGTGAGCTGTTTGGCTTGTGTGATCAGCGCATTGATAATCCGCGGGTGGCAGTGACCCTGGTTGACGGCACTGTAAGCGGACAGAAAGTCGTAGTACCGCTTTCCTTCTACATCCCATACAAATACACCTTCACCCCGACACAGCACCACAGGAAGCGGGTGATAGTTGTGGGCACCATACCGGTCTTCCAGCGCAATAGCTTCCTGGCTTGATGCCACCGATTCAGTCAGCAAATTCGCGGATTTAGTAACCATAGCCGGCAAATTTACAGAAATGCAGGCAGAACCGGTAATTTGTCTAAACCGGACCTTTAGGCGCCTTCAAAAAAGAATTGAGGAATTCGACACAACTTGTCAAAGTAAGTGTTCAAATTTCGGCCATGGAACTAATATACCTCATCATTGGCGTTGCATTGGGTGCTGCGGCCGCATGGCTGATAGCGAGGAGCAGGGCTGTTGCCGACCGCCGCCAAAATGAGACCGCCCTGGCTGTCGAAGCTGAGAAAGTGAAGTTGGTGTCAGAGCAGCTTGCAGAAGCGCGGCGCGCCGCCGACACTGAGCGCGAGAAAGTACTTGAGCTAAAACAAGCGCTTGCCAGCATTGAGGCCGATTACCGAAATCTTGAGGAAAAGCTGCGTGAGCAAAACCAGGAATCGCAGGCGCTTCAGGAAAAATTTACCAAAGAGTTTGAGAACCTTGCCAATCGGATTTTTGAGGAAAAGAACCGGAAGTTCACGGAGCAGAACCGGACTCAGCTTTTCGACATGCTTAAACCGCTCGGTGAACGCATCATCGAGTTCGAAAAGAAGATCGACCAAACGCATCGCGACGCTATCGAAAAGAACGCAAGTCTTTTCAACGAGCTCAAGAACCTGAAAGACCTCAACCTCCAGATGAGTGAAGAGGCCCGCAACTTAACGCGCGCACTCAGAGGTGATACGCGTACGCAGGGCGCCTGGGGTGAATTTATTCTCGAAAGTATATTGGAGAAGTGCGGACTCGAGCGAGGACGCGAATACACCGTGCAGGAAGCGTACATTGCGGCGAACGGTCGCCGTCAGCAACCTGACGTGGTGGTTCATCTTCCGGATAGCCGCCATATTATTATCGACTCCAAAGTGAGCCTCAAGGCCTACGACGCGTACGTCAACAGCGAAACAGACGAACAACGCACTGTAAGCCTGAAAGCACATCTCCAATCGGTGCGTCAGCACATGCGGCTTTTGGCTGACAAGAACTACCAGAGGAACTACAGCGACAACGGCCTCGACTTCGTCATCATGTTCATTCCGCTGGAGCCGGCTTACTTGCTGGCAATACAAACCGAGCCGACGTTGTACGAAGAGGCTTTCGACAAACGCATCGTCTTCGTCAGCCCTACCCTGCTCCTCCCCTCCCTGCAACTGATTCGCAGCGTATGGCGCCAGGAGTATCAGAACCGTCACGTTCTGGAAATTGCAAAGCGTGCGGGTGACCTCTACGACAAGTTTGTGGGATTCACGGAAGACCTGCTCACGCTGGGCAGACACCTGGAAAGCTCAAAGCGGTTCTACGACGATTCTATGAAAAAGCTGTCTGAGGGAAGCGGAAACCTCGTCAGCAGGGTGGAACAGCTTAAAAAGCTCGGTGCGCGTGCCGACAAGGCCATCGATCCCAGACTGCTGAGCCGGGCTGAAGACCAACCCCAGCTGTTCGACTAATCCTGTCGCCTGTTCATACCCTTCGGCGAGAGCGCAAGTAAATTCTTTGTGCCTGACATAAAATGGTTTGACTTTTGCCCGTTACTTTGTAAAACCATTTTTAAACTTTGGCCAGGATTCGAAAGATCTTCTTGTACTTTTTGCTGGCTTGCGGTGTCGTCGTGGGCATTCTGGTTGGTATTGTTATCCTGTACAAGGAGCGCCTCATCAATCAGTTCATCCGCGAGGCAAACCATAGTCTCAATACCAAGGTCAAGATCGGTCAGACCGATGTTTCCTGGTTTGATCGTTTCCCTAACCTTTCCATTGTTCTTACCGATGTTTATGTCGAGGACAGTCACGACGGTATCTACCCTCTTCACACGGCCGACAAGATTTCCTTCCAGTTGAATGTCCTGTCTGCCTTGCGCGGAAACCTCGTCATTCATGGTCTTGCCATTACGGGCAGTGAAACCACACTGAAGATCGATGAAAACGGGGTCAACAATTACACAATAACGAAGAGTGCGCCTGGCGATACCACAAAAGCCATCCACTTCGACCTCGACGATGTCAGGCTAACGGATGCACGGGTGCGTTATGTCGACTACCGCGTAGACGAGGAATATATCTTTCATGCGTCCAACCTTCGCGCGAACATTAATGCCCGGGGGGCACAATACGGGATAAAGGCGAAAGGAGACCTCACCACCGAAAAAATTCGCATTAGAAAAAGTGAGCTGTTTACCGGAAAACAGTTCACGGTTGACAGCGACCTCCTGTACGATGACGACCTGCGCAAATTATCGATCAGTCCATCCGAACTTGAATTTCAGTCGTCGAAGTTCATCGTAAGCGGCGCCTATGAATGGAAGAATGATGCACTCGTCGACCTACAGGTGGAAGGTCGTGATACCGACATTCGAACGCTGCTGTCGTTCACCCCGGAAAGAGTGTACAAGCGCTTCGAGCGTTACAGGAGCAAAGGCGACATGCACTTCAGCGCACACCTTAAGGGCAAGGTCGGTCGGGATACGAGCCCATCGCTCACAGCATCGTTTGGTTTCGCAAAAGCAACGATATACCATCCCGAATCGCGCGCACGCATCGAACAGGCAAATCTCGACGGATCGTTTTCCAGCGCCCATGTTGCCAATCCTGCAGAAGCTGTGCTGACGCTGAAAAACATCAACGGCAGGCTTAACGACAAATCGTTCTTTGCCAATCTTACGGTCAGAAATTTCTCAGATCCCACGTTACAGCTCGACTTCCGGGGCGTACTTGAAGCCGCCTCGCTGCTGGACCTCTATCCCGTGAAGGATGTCGGGACATTATCCGGAGAACTCACCGCCGATGTTACCTTCTCCGGCCGGTTGGCGTGGCTTAAAGACCGCAAGTCTTCACAGAAGGCCCAGGCTAAGGGATCGATTGAACTGAATGATATTGCGCTAATGTATGGCAAGGAAAAATTTCCGTTGCGCGACATCAACGGTACTCTTCAGTTCAACAACCACGACCTGGCCCTCAGCAATGTGCGAGCAAGATTGGGCAACAGCGACTTCATCGTGAACGGCTACTTCAAGAATGCCGTAGCATTCCTTTTCTTCCCGGATCAGCCCATCGGTATCGAAGCAGATTTGCAATCGCGCTTTGTCGACCTCGACCAACTCTTTGCGCTCGGATTTTCTCCGGATACCGGAACTTCAACCAAAGGCGAATATGAATTCCGGATTTCTGACGACGTCAACCTGAAGTTCAATTGCAAACTGGGGGCACTCCGGTACAAGAAGTTCAAGGCTCGCGACATTACAGGAGACCTGCTGGTACAAAACAGCACAGCGGTGACGCGAAATATCAGTCTCACCTCGATGGGCGGTGCCATCTCTGTTGCTGGTCGCGTCGATGCGCGCAATCCGGGTCGTGTAAATGTCTCCAGCGTTGCAAAGCTCGCGGGCATACACATTGACAGCGTCTTTTATGTGTTCGAGAATTTTAATCAGTCGTTTATCCGGGACACGCATTTGAAGGGACAGGCGTATGCCGACGTAGACTTGCGCATGGTGCTGAATCCTGCTCTGAAACTCTTCTCAGAGACACTGGTGTCAGACATAGGAATCGTTATCCGTAACGGAGAGCTTAATGACTTCGAACCGATCAAGAAGCTCGATAAATATCTCGATGACGAGGGGTTGGACCGAGTACGTTTCTCAGACATCAGGAACGAAATCCACATCGAAAACAAAAAAATCTTCATTCCGCAGATGGAGGTGCTTACCAACGTTACCAGCATGCACATCAGCGGTACCCACACGTTGGACCAGCAAATCGACTACCGCGTTGTAACCCCCCTTCGCAGCTATCGCAAAATCAACCTCGGTGAAGCACGCGCTGCAATTCAGGATAATGGAAACGGACAAAGCAAGCTCTTCCTGAAAATTGCCGGCACCACCGACAACTATCGCGTCGTGTATGACACAGAATCCGTACGCAAAAAGATCGGCGAAGACATCAAAAACGAAATCACGGAGCTAAAAACGATCTTCCGCAACGGAGGACGCACGCAGGAACCAGAAGAAACGCCGCAGTTGGAAGAGGATGATTATTTCGATTGGGAGAATTGACGGACAATAGTTGGTGATCAGTACATCTTTTGAGACACATAGGACACATAGGATCACATAGAGCACATAGATGGCTATGATATCGCGTCGGTCAAATATTGATTCAGCGGCCTCAGCGCTTCGAACGATGTCAGCACTGATTTGTAAAACCTCGGACTCTTCACTTCATCATCAGAGAATGCGTGCTCAGTGATGAAACTCTTCATCTTCAGCAACGCCGCATCGGGATGGTCTTTGGGATATCCGCGGGGAACGGTTTTGAGCTGATCGCCATCCCACAAGCCGTCAAACCACTTCTTGAATTTCTTATCCGCAAGAATCTTGTGAAGCGCTTCGCCGTTGTAGTCGATCTCCTGCCTCACCTTGGCCAGTTTTTCGGCTTCCGGCATATACAACCCCCCTGCAACGATGCTCTTGCCGCCGGGCTCTATGTGCACATAATATCCTGGCAATCCCAGGCCTTTTCCGACCGACGAGAACGCAGCAGCAAAGTTGGTTTTGTAGGGTCGCTTGTCTTTGCTGAACCGCACGTCGCGATAGATGCGAAAGATTGATTTTTTGGGATCGACGCCTGCAAGCGAAGGATCGATTGCCGGAAGCTCCTTGCAAAGTTTTGTAACAAATTCTTCAAACTCCGATCGCGCTGCGAGGTATTTGTTCTTATTCTTTTCGAACCATTCCCGATTGTTATTGCGTGCGAGTGATCGGAGGAAGGAGAGTATGCTTTCCATTCAAATAGCTTTGATCAGGTATACAGGTTTTTTACGTCGTGAACCACGACAGGTTACGATGTCTGCCCGATATATTCCACGACTTCCTCGAGTCCGATGCCACGAGAGGCTTTAATCAGGACAAGCGAATCGCTGATGTCGGCGCTCTTCAGGGCCTCAATAAGATCAGCCTTGTTAGTGAAATGCTTCGCTTCCGGAAGTTCTTCAGCCGCTGCTGCCATCAGGTTACCGCACAGATAAACGTCCTTAAACCCATGTTGCTTTATCAGCGATGCCAGGAGTCTGTGCTCGCGATCACTTTCATCACCCAATTCGAACATATCACCCAGGATGAGCACTTTTCTGTTTGCCGGCATGGCAAGGAGGTTTTCAATCGCTGCCTGCATAGAGCTTGGGTTGGCATTGTAGGCGTCCAGGATTATTGTGTTACTGCCCTTCCGGACAACCTGCGAGCGCATGTTCTCGGGGCGATACGCAGCAACGGCCGCGTTTGCCTCTTCCTGCGCTACGCCAAAATACTTTCCAATACACAGCGCCGAAGCAATGTTTTCAAAGTTGTACGCTCCGATAAGCTGGGTTGTCACTTCCTGGCCGTTGTCTGCAACCAGTCGCACGTAAGGGTCAGCGGCAATAAGTTGCGCAGTGTAGTAGTCGCCTTTAGCAGGATATGTCAGCGTCGCCTTGAACTTTTTTGCCATCCCGGTAAGCAACTCGTTGCGGGAATTGATAAACACGACACCATTGCGCGCGGCAAGGTGGTCGTACAATTCTCCCTTTGCTCGCGCAATTTGCGCGACACCTCCGAACAATCCGATGTGCGCCCGTCCAATGTTCGTGATCAGCCCATGCGTAGGGTCTGCAATTCCACAGAGCATTGCAATTTCACCGACGTGGTTGGCACCCATTTCGACAACAGCGATCTCATGATGCGGTTTAATGCCGAGCACGGTCAGCGGTACGCCGATATGGTTGTTAAGATTGCCCCGGGTTGCATGAACTCTGTACCGACGCGAAAGCACGGCGTGGATCAGTTCCTTAGTTGTAGTCTTACCATTGGAACCCGTGAGGGCGAGAACCGGTATCTCCAGCCGGTCGCGGTGAAACCGGGCCAGCTGCTGCAACGATTCCAGCGTGTTGGATACAAGAATGTAGCTCTCTCCTTTTGCGTACTCGGCCTGGTCGACTACCGCGTAGCTTGCGCCCTTCGTAAGGGCTTCAGCGGCGAACTCGTTCGCGTTGAAGCGATCGCCGCGGAGGGCAAAGAACATGGATCCGGGCGCAATGTTGCGTGTGTCGGTGGAAATGCCTGCCGACTCCAGGAATTTATTGTACAGCTCGGGAATGCGCATTGCACTGAGTTGCGTTTTGATAACTATCTTGCAGGCAAGATAACAGGTTGACACGGGCCTGCGTTATTGGGGTACGAAAGAATATTGCATGCAGCGTTTACTATGGTTGGCGTTGATCGCGTGTCCCTCCTGGGCCTTCGGGCAATTCATGTATAGCCTGGATCAGTCCATCCCCGTCAGCCGCGCAGATGGCACGCCCTATGAAATTCCATGGGTCGGGGGATTAAATACTCCTGAATACAATAAACTCGATCTGAATCAGGATGGCATCGCCGACCTCGTAGTGTTCGACCGAATGGCGAACAAGGTGTCTACCCTGATTCGCGACGGAGAACGCTATCGATATGCGCCAGAGTATGAAACGCTTTTTCCAAACGTCTCCAACTGGCTGCTGATACGCGACTATAACTGCGACGGTAAACCCGACATCTTCACCGGAGACGTCCTTGGCATCCGCGTGTTTATCAATCGAACTCCTCCCCGCGGTCCGTTGGCGTGGGAACAGTTTCGTTTCTTCGCTGGAGAAGGGCTGCCGAAAAGCGATGTGCTATTAACGAAAGGATTCTCAGGACTCATCAACCTCCAGCTTCAGTTCGACGACCTTCCGGCGATATCCGACATTGATGGCGACGGGGATCTGGACATTCTTACCGTGAACTATACTGGTGAGGGAGGAATAGAATTTCATCAGAATTTCAGTCAGGAACGTTATGGCACATGCGACTCACTTGAGTTCGAACGGATCACGCAACGATGGGGAAACGTGCTGACCTGCTCGTGCGGAGAGTTTGCTTTTGGAGGAGACGGATGTCCCCCGCATGGTGGCGGTCGCATCAAGCATAGCGAAGGAAAAGGCTTGTTGGCGTATGACTTTGACAACGACGGCGACATAGACCTCGTACTTTCCAACGGTAACTGCGAGGATGTCTATTTGCTGGAAAACACCGGAGATGCGGTCAACCCGGACTTTACGTTGGCCACTCTTTTTCCGCAGCCCAATCCCGCCCACTTCCCGCTGTATCCCGCTCCATTCATGGAGGACATTAACGGTGATAACCTTTTGGACCTGGTTGTGTCTGCACAAGTATTCGCAAAGGATCACCTTCAGATCAACCTACAGGAATCAAGCTGGCTTTACCTAAATACAGGCACCAATGAACTGCCTGTGTTTGCCTTTGAGCAGCGTGACTTTTTGCAGGATGACATGATCGATGTAGGAGACGGCGCCGTTCCTGCTTTCATGGACACCGATGGCGACGGAGACCTGGATCTTGTCGTGGGCCAGATGAACACAGGTGGCGAGCTGACAGGATCACTCACCTATTTTGAAAACATAGGTACACGTTCGGCCCCTGCCTTCAAACTAGTGACAGACGACTACCTCAATTTCAAGTCGCACGGCTTCTACAACATTAAGCCGCAGTTTTACGACGCGAATGGTGACGGCAGAACGGACCTTGTCTTCACGGCGACAAGCTCCACGAACCAGGCGACGGGACTGTACGTCCTTCACAACAAAGCCAACTCCGGATTAGATGTTTCCGGACAGACTCCTGTGCAGATTTCTTTCGATATGCTGTTCAGCGAGAACGTGAACATGACAGATGTTGACGCGGATGGCCTCCCCGATGTGATCATTGGGAAAACGAACGGCTCATTGCAGTACTGGCGTAACGGCGGGCCTGCTGGTTCGGTTAACTTGGCTTTGGAGAAGTCCGATTACCTGGGATTCGGTTCGAGTGTTGAACGTCAGAGCCTGGCAATCCATACTGCCGACCTGGATGATGATGGGAGAGCCGACCTGATCATTGGCGATCAGTACGGAAATCTCGGAATCATCAACGACTTCCGACAGACGAGCCAGGAAGTTGAGTTGATCAGCGACATCGTCTACAACGCCTTCACGGACAGTTACACAACGCGAAACCTCGGCGGTCGTCTCTGGCCGGCCGCCGCCCGGCTCTTTGAGACCAGTCCACCCGTTATTGCCTTCGGCAGCATCCTGGGAGGCGTAGGGATCCTGCGGAACGACGGAGGGTTGCCACCGTCGCCGGACCTGCGGATTCTGGTTTACCCAAACCCCGCGCAAATCTCAGAAGGAATTACCATTTGGACCGACCGGCAGGTTGTGGTCCAGCTCGTATCCATGCTGGGACAGGAGCTAACGACTCCCGTGACGCTTGAGCCCTTTCTCGATCACAAACTCCCCCTGCCTCGGGTGGCCTCTGGCCTGTATCTCCTGCGCGTGACTGCCGGTGGACGAAACTATACCCGGCGGCTGGTGATTTTCTGACGCCGAAATGGTCAATCAGGAAGGATTTCGGCCTATTTTGCCGGCGTCATGAAGTCGTTTGCCTTTGTTTTCGATATGGATGGCGTCATAGTGGACAGCAATCCCTATCATGAAGTCGCCCTACGTGAGTTCTGCGAGACGCACGGATATCATCTTACGGAGGATGATCTGCGAAACAGAATTTTCGGCCGCACGAACAAGGACTGGATTCCGATGCTCTTCGGCCCTCTGGAACCCGAGGAAATTGCCCTGTACGGAGATGAAAAGGAGGCGCTGTTCCGCGACATTTATGCGCCCCACATACGGCCGCTGAACGGCCTTATCGAGTTCCTGGACAAGCTGGAGGCTAATGGAATCCCGCGGGCCGTCGCCACATCGGCACCCCGCGAAAACGCCGACTTTATACTCGATAAAACGGGAACCCGGAAGTATTTCGATGTGGTCCTGGACCAATCGGATGTGACACGAGGGAAGCCGGATCCGGAAATCTACCTGAAAGCTGCAAAAGCCCTCAAGTTTCCGCCCACGCGATGCATCGTCTTCGAGGACTCGATTTCGGGCGTGCTGGCAGCCAAAGCAGCGAACTGTCGGGTAATAGGCATTACCACCACCCACAAAATAGACGAATTTCCGCCAGTAGACCGGGTTATCGATGATTTCCGGGGCCTGGAGCCCACAGAACTCATCGCCCGCTTCCAAAAGCAGGGATAATTTGCCCGTCAGGTTGGATAATTGAGGGGGTTTTAGCGATATTTGCAGTCCCTTTTCGAGAAGGGGGAAACCAGCAGATTTATGGCACGAGTTTGTCAGATTACGGGAAAACGGCCCCAGGTGGGCAATAACGTATCGCACGCGAATAACAAAACAAAGCGGCGTTTTTACCCTAACTTACAGGTTAAGAGGTTCTACGTTCCTGAGGAAGGTCGTTGGATCACGCTGAAGGTGTCGACCAAAGCGATCAAGACCATCAACAAGAACGGTATTTACGCCGTACTGAAAGAAGCCCGGAAAAAGGGCGTCCTTTCGATTTAATCCACGCGAAGCTTAAACAGGCAGGATATGGCAAAGAAAGGTAACAGGGTACAGGTAATCCTCGAGTGCACTGAGCACAAGAACAGTGGTATGCCCGGGATGAGCCGGTACATCACCACGAAGAACCGGAAGAACACGACCGAAAGACTCGAGTTGAGGAAATACAACCCGATTCTGAAGCGGTACACGATTCACAAGGAGATCAAATAAGGTTTCACACTTACTGACGATATACCATGGCTAAGAAAGTTGTTGCGTCGCTGAAGAAGGTTGACGGAAAGAACTACGCAAAGGTGATCCGTGCAGTCCGTTCTGAAAAGACCGGCGCGTACACCTTCAGGGAAGAAATCGTGCCTGCGGAACTCGTAAAGGAGACGCTCGCAAAGAAGTAATTCCTTTAAGAAAATTGCTTTGCCGTGAAGTCCCTTTCGGGACTTCTTGTTTTTTTGCCCTGCCGTACAACTGAATCATCTTAATCGCACCTCATGTCTTTTCTGGGAAATCTGTTTTCGAGGGAAAAGAAGGAACAACTGGACAAAGGCCTTGATAAGTCCAAGCAGAGTTTTTTCTCCCGTCTCGGCAAAGCCATCGCAGGCAAGTCGACCGTGGATGATGAGGTACTCGACAATCTCGAAGAAATTCTCGTCTCCAGCGACGTAGGTGTTGAGACCACACTGAAAATTATTGAGCGCATTCAGAAACGCGTTGCGCGTGACAAGTACCTGGGTACAGCCGAACTCGATCGGATTCTCAAGGAAGAAACGGCAGCGTTGCTAGCAGAGAACAATGCCTCAGACGCGAACGGCATTGTCTTTCCCGAAGGCGTGAAACCCTACGTCATCATGGTGGTTGGTGTCAACGGCGTTGGCAAAACCACCACAATCGGAAAGCTTGCAGCGCAATTCAAGAAGATGGGCAAGTCCGTCATTCTGGGTGCAGCCGACACCTTTCGCGCTGCAGCTGTAGATCAGCTCAAATTGTGGGGAGAACGCGTTGGCGTTCCTGTCATTGCCCGCGGCATGAACACCGATCCCTCCGCCGTTGCCTATGATACGGTCAAAGCGGCTGTCGACCAGAATGCTGATGTAGCTATCGTCGATACAGCTGGACGCCTGCACACGAAAGTCAACCTCATGCAGGAATTGTCGAAGATTCGCCGTGTCATGCAGAAGGTCATCCCCGAATCGCCCCACGAAGTGTTACTGGTACTCGACGGAAGTACAGGTCAAAATGCCGTTGTTCAGGCCCGCGAGTTTACGAAAGCTACGGATGTCACCGCCCTCGCTATCACCAAACTCGACGGCACCGCCAAAGGAGGCGTCGTGATTGGCATCTCGGATGAATTCAAAATTCCTGTGAAGTACATCGGTGTGGGTGAAAAGGTGGACGATTTGCAGGTGTTTGATAAGATGGCCTTCGTGGAATCTTTATTCAGCAGGCAGTAAGCAATCTCCTTCCCACTCACACTCACTCTGCTCACCTCAGCGGCAGTCTTATCATTACGAGATAACTAAATCCCCACGTTGAATCCTTCTCACTATCATTCGTTCCGTATCCCGGAACGTCGTGGGGTTCCATGGTGTCTGTGCCGTTGGTGGCGAGGCCGAACTTGTAACGCGCGGTGTAGCCGAGCCAAACGATCTTCCACAGCCTCACGCGCAGACCTCCCGTGACTTCAAACCATCGGCCATTCGCATCGTCTGTGTTGTATTGCACTTCCTGATCACCCCATACCGGATCACTCACCATAGTGGTTAGGGATTCCGAAAATATCGATCGACCGTATCGCGCGCCCAGGAACAGTATGTTTCCCTGCGGATTTCGAGGAATGAAATTTACATCGGCACCTATCCTGAAGTACGTACCCTTATTCGCATACAGCCCGTCCTCCGAATTCAGATCAAGTTGCCAGTTTCCCGTTTCGAAAGCGAGGATGTAGCGATGGATATCCACTTCTGCATTCATTTCCCAACCTGAATAACTGTCCTCGTATTGACTGCGTACCAACGCTACTACATCGCCACCGACACGGATGGCTTTGGGAATAAAGTCCCGAACGGTGACCGAATCCCGTTTCTTTTTTTCCTGCGCGGAGACTGTGAGACCCGCGCAGAACAAGAGTATGCTAATCAGGAATAATGATCGCAATGTTCGTTTTGTTTACAGGAAACTCAGTCTCATCTTCTCGCACCTCCGGGGTTGTCGCAAAACCGGAGGATACTATACTCAATCCGGAAATTGCAAAGCGTTCACAGACCTTATGGAGGGTGACAGCCGTACGTGTGTACGCAATCTCAAGGTCGACAGGACCTGACTCCAGGTCAAAAGTAAATCGCGTTGCATCCGCCTGATCGTTCAGAGGAAGAATTACAGAGGAAACACTCTCATCCTCATAAAACACTTCCGCAGAATAGTCGGTCGTGATTCCGTTTAGCGCAACCACTTTACGTCGTCCGGCTTCACCAGCCTGATTCACGAAATCTATCTTGATAAAATTTGTATCAGGACAACGTTGAATCAACACGTTCGTGACAGCAGGGTCGCGGATGGAATCGCGAACCACGCGCACTTTGTCAAAGACGGCAGACGATGCGAATAAGTCGGTAAAAAAAGTTTGGCTCCCACACACCGAATACCGCGTTGTGTTCACGGTGCGGTAGTCGACGACCAGGTCCGCCTCTCCTTCCTTAAAATCAAAGTTGTATGTCACTGATGTTGATGCAGGGTTGAGCGGCAGAAGGAAGCTGCTCGCTGTATCATCAGGATAAAGCACAAGGGCTGAAAAATCCGACGAAATCCCATCCAGAAAAACATCCATTGCCGCGCCAACGCTGTCGACCGTACCCAGTTGGCGAAAACTGATCTTCATGCGATTGGTTATCGGACAGCGATAGATTCCGTAGTTTGGGGTTACTTCTCTTCCCGGTTGGTCGTTTACCAGACGGACAGAATCAAAGTCGTGATCCTCAAGACGCAAGTCGGAGATAATAAATCGTTCTCCACAATCTTCCGACACGAATTGTATCCGCGACTTGTATGATGTACGCAGGGTTCGCGTTATGGGTCCGTCTAACCCTGCAAGCTGAAACACGAACTCAACTTCGTCGTCAAGCACATTCACAGGCAGTTCTACGCCTGTTGCGAGTTTGGTTTCGTGAAACAGGCTGTCAGATCCATTCACCGTGATGCCGATGATCGCTACCGTGTCGGCCTTGTTGTCCGCGATTTTGCGAAAGGCGATTCCGATTACGTTGTTGTTGAGGTTGTAGCAATCCGGCTCGTCCAGGCAAGAAAGTGCCAAAAGGGCAAAGATTGCATAGAGGGCTACCTTTCTGATCATGCTGAAACGCCGCGGTAAAGATAAAATTATGAGTACCTTTGCCTCCCCGAAAACCCCAAAAAAACGGCTTTCCGGGGAAGGAACCAAATGAGAACGAAGGGTAACGGAAAACCACGGGTAAACATTGTGACGCTGGGGTGTTCCAAGAACCAGGTCGATTCGGAGGAGTTGCTCACCCAGCTCCGGGGCAGCGGAATTGACGCCGTACACGAATCTCCCCGGGACGATGCCAGCGTCGTTGTAATCAATACCTGTGGCTTTATAGAAAGCGCGAAACAGGAGTCGATCGACACGATTCTCAGGTATGTCGACGCCAAGTCAGAGGGCATTGTCGACAAGGTATATGTCACGGGATGCCTTTCACAGCGATACAAAGACGACCTGCAGAAGGAAATTCCGGATGTCGACGCCTGGTTCGGTACGCGCGACCTTTCGCGCCTCCTGAAAGTATTGCGTGCCGACTACCGGAAAGAGCTGGTGGGAGAACGCATCCTCACGAATCCCAGCCACTATGCCTACTTGAAAATATCCGAGGGCTGCGATCGTCCCTGCTCGTTCTGCGCTATTCCGCTCATGCGCGGACACCACGTTTCCAAACCTATGGAAGCATTGGTAGCGGAAGCTGAAAGCCTGGCTCGGCAGGGTGTAAAAGAATTGCTGCTAATCGCACAGGACTCCACCTATTATGGCTTGGATCTCTATGGTAAGCGCGCGTTGTCGGACCTGATGAAACGGCTTTCCGATGTTTCAGGGATCGAATGGATACGGCTGCACTATGCGTTTCCTTCTGGCTTTCCTATGGATGTACTGGAGACAATGGCGGAGCGGCCCAACATTTGCAAGTATCTCGACATTCCGCTTCAACACGGTTCAACGCGAATGCTTACGCTGATGCGGCGCGGTATCACCAGGCAAAAAACTGAAGAGTTGATCAGCCGGATCCGGTCGGCCGTTCCCGGCATTGCCATTCGCACAACGATGATCGCAGGTCATCCAGGTGAGACGGAAGAAGACTTTGATGAAATGATCGAATTTATCCGTGCCCAGCAGTTCGAACGCCTGGGGGTATTCACTTATTCACACGAAGAAGGAACACACTCAGGAACGATGGCTGACGACGTACCCGAAACAGTAAAAGAGGAACGAGCCTCCCGTCTGATGGAGGAGCAACAAGAAATATCACTGCGGATTAACCAAAAACGGATTGGCCAGATCGAGCGCGTTCTGATCGACCGGGTGGAATCCGATGCGGCTTTTGGCCGCACTCAATACGATTCTCCGGACGTCGATAACGAAGTCATTATCCGCGAGACGACCGGATTGCGGTCCGGGGAATTTGTCACGGTAAGGATTACGGACGCTTCCGAATTCGACCTGATGGGAACGCTGTGCTGAAGGGTCGCCGCCGATCAGCCCATTCGTCCGCGGGTTAGAAAATCACTCGTTTGGAAACGCCACGACCAACATTTTATCAATATTTACCGTAATTCGGACTATGGTCTCTCCGTGGTTTTGTCCCATCTGTCTCTGATATGCAACTGAGCAAGATCCCTTTCTCCAGTACCAACGCGTTTTCAGATTTCTTCCTTGACTACATACATCAGGATTCCAAACTTGCCGATCTCTACAACCGGTATCCCCTTCCGGAAAACTTTCGCGACCAGATCCGCGAAAAGCAGCAATCCTTTCCACAGCAAAACCGGGCAATTCTCGCAGACGTCCTGACCCGGCAATATGAAGGCCTCACGAATAAAGAATCCGTTTCTCACAACATTGAACTCCTGCGTGACGCCAACACGTTTACCGTTGTCACCGGTCACCAGCTCAACGTGTGCACGGGACCACTGTACTTCGTCTACAAGATCATCACCGTTATCAATGCCTGTCGACGCCTGAGGGAAGAATACCCGGACTATAACTTTGTTCCTGTGTACTGGATGGCGTCGGAAGATCACGACTATGACGAAATCAATCACTTCCGCGTCAAGGGCAAGAAGTACACCTGGGTAACACAGCAACAAGGTGCAGTCGGACGCTTTTCCACAAATGGACTGGCAGACCTCACTGCGTCGGTTCCCGGCGACGCGTCACTCTTCACAACCGCATATAAGAAAGGCAGGACCCTTGCTGAAGCAGCCAGAATTTATGTTCACGCACTTTTCGGCGCAGAAGGGCTTGTTGTAATCGATGCCGATGAGCCGAAACTGAAAGCACTCCTTTCACACGTCATGCATGAAGACATTGTGCAGGGTGTGACGAAGGACCTTGTCGAGAAGACCAATGCTGCAATTGAATCCCGCGGATACAAACCCCAGGTTTACTGTCGCGATGTGAACTTCTTCTACATGGATGGATCCGTGCGCAACCGAATTGAAAAGGAAGGCGACAAGTACCGGGTAGTGGATACAACAATTGAGTTTGATACGGCACAGTTGGAGGCGCTTATTGCATCAAATCCGGAAAAATTAAGTCCTAATGTGATCCTGCGTCCGCTATACCAGGAAATCATACTGCCCAATCTCGCTTACACCGGGGGACCTGCGGAAGTTGTGTACTGGTTGCAACTGAAAGGTGTATTTGATGCGTTTAAGGTTCCTTTTCCAATTCTTCTCCCCAGAAATTTTGCCCTCGTGATCGAACGCCATATCCAGGAGAAAATGGAAAAGGTGAAACTCACGGTACAGGATTTTTTTGCCGACAAGGAGCAACTGTTCAAGCAATGGATAACAAAACACAGTGCCCATGATCTGTCTGTAGAAAAGGAATCCTCCGCCATTACCGAGCTGTTTAACAGCCTTCAAAAACGTGCGGAGGGTATTGATAAGACGCTCGGACCTCACGTTGCAGCAATGGGAAAGAAAACGCTGTCGCGAGTGGATGGTATCGGAAAGAAAATGTTGCGGGCCGAGAAGCGAATTCAGAAGGAAAAACTAGGACAAATCGAAGCCGTAAAGGACGCGCTGTTTCCGAATGGAGGTCTGCAGGAACGCACGGACAACCTGCTGAACTTCTATCCCCATGACGAACGTTTCATCAGTGAACTTCTAAAGCACCTGGACCCGTTCGACTTCCAGTTTCATGTGCTCACCTACTGACACTGTCCAGCTACGCTCTATTCATGACCAGTTATGACTAAGTCGGAACTGAGAAAAAAATACCTGACGCGGCGAACGCTTCTGACGGATGATGAGTACCGGAATGCCTGCGATGCCATAGCCTCACGATTCTTTCATGAAGTGGACTTGAACGGCATGCAGGTTGTACACTCCTACCTTCCCATCGAAAAAAACAAGGAACCTGATACCTGGCTCATCATCAACCTCATCCAGGAACGGTATCCTGACATTCGAATCTCCGTGCCGAAAATAAATCCTGATGGCACGATGAACAGCTACTATTACGAAGGTCCAACCCAGCTGCGGGAGTCACCCTTTGGGATACCTGAACCAACCCGGGGTGAAATCACACCACCCGAAGTCATTGATATGCTCATCGTGCCACTGCTGGTATTTGATAAACAAGGGTACCGGGTAGGATATGGCAAAGGATTTTACGATCGCTTCCTCCTGCAAACCAAGAGCACTTCCAGGCGAATTGGGTTATCGTTATTTCCGCCTGAAGAACGAATCGATGATGCCGCGGAGTTTGACCAACGCATGAACATGGTTATCACCCCCGACGAAGTCTACCATTTCTGACTACACTGCAGGTTCCTGCTGGCTCAGGCAGTGGAAGGATCCTAAGCCCCAGATAATGTCGGTTGAATCGAGTCCCACTACCTTCCGGTCGGGGAAATGCTTCTGCAGCACGTCAAGCGCCTTGTCGTCATTGAAATCGCGGAAAACAGGCACGACAACGTACTTGTTCGAAATGTAAAAGTTCGCGTACGATGCCGGGAGTCGCGTCCCTTCATAGTAGACGGGTGCAGGCATCGGTAGCTCGACAACGTTCAATGCCTTGCCGTCCTCAAGGCGCAACGTATGGAGGCGTTCGAGATTTTCCTTGAGGGGTTTGTAGTTTTCGTCGGAGGCGTTGTGTTCTACGACGGTGACGACGGTATCCGGGTTTACGAACCTCGTAAGATCATCAATGTGTCCGTCTGTATCATCACCGACAATACCATCCCCCAACCACAGAATATTCTTTACGCCATAAAAGCGTCGGAGGTAGTCTTCAATCTGTTCCTGAGTAAGATGAGGATTTCGGTTGGGATTCAACAGGCACGATGTTGTTGTAAGAACCGTACCCCGTCCGTTAAAGTCTACAGACCCGCCTTCCATCACGATTCCCGGATGCACAACAGGAATGTTTAATTCTGCCCCGATACGTGTCGGAATCTGATCGTCCTGATCATATGGGGGATACTTGTCTCCCCACGCATTATATCCCCAATCAACGATAATCTTCTTCGGGTGGCCATTTGGATTGATCAGGAATGCCGGACCGTGGTCGCGGCACCATGCGTCGTCGGTCGGGTTAAAGAAGAAGCGCACATTGGTTGTGTCCGCCCCGGCTTTATCCAGCCAGCGAAGTGCCTCCTCTTTCATGGCTTCGTTCGCCACATTGATGCAGACCGTCTCTCCTTCCGCTACCAGTTTCACGAATTCTGCATAGACCGGGAATATGAGTTGGATTTTACCAGGCCAGGATGCCTCCTTATGCGGCCAGCTCAGCCAGGTAGCCACATGAGGAGCGAATTCCGCAGGAAAGTAATAGCCGGACGCTTGTGGATTCTGCACGTCAAACGTTGGTGCTCCGGGTTTCTCCTCCGTGATCATTTGACTATCCTTCATCAATATACCGGCGTGTGATAGGCTGATAGGAATCTATCCGGCGGTCGCGAAGGAATGGCCAATGCGTACGATAGTTGTCGGTTGCGTTCAGGTCGATAGCCGTAACGCCCACTTCCTCGCGATCATGCGGAGCCTGGTAGAGGATTCGACCAAATGGATTACATACAAAGGAGCCTCCCCAGAATTTCATCGCACCGTTTTGTTCCAGACCAACGCGGTTTACGCTCACGACGTGAACGCCATTCGCCACAGCGTGGCTCCGCTGTATGGTTTGCCAGGCGTTGAATTGCTCGCTGTTCGTGGCTTCATCCTGAATGGACGCCCAACCTATTGCTGTCGGATAAAAGAGGATTTCCGCACCCATCAGCGCTGTTATCCTGGCCCCTTCGGGATACCATTGATCCCAGCAGATCAGAACACCGATGTCGGCATATTTCGTCTTGAAGACTTTATACCCGAGGTCGCCGGGCGTAAAATAGAATTTCTCGTAGTAGGCAGGATCGTCAGGGATGTGCATTTTCCTGTACTTACCCAGGTAGGTGCCGTCTGCGTCGATCACCGCCGTAGTGTTGTGATAAATCCCCTGCGTGCGCTTTTCAAAGAGCGACGCAACAATCACACAATTCAACTCCTTAGCAAGGGGAGAAAGCGCTTCTGTAGTCGGGCCGGGAATCGGCTCTGCAAGCGCAAAATTGTCGTAGTTCTCGGTATCGCAGAAGTACAGTGAACGGAAGAGTTCCTGCAGGCAAACGATCTGTGCACCATTTGCCGCAGCTTCACGGATACCCTCAATAGCCTTGTTGAGGTTTGCGTCCACATCGGCCGTGCACGACATCTGCACGGTTCCTACCTTAACTATCCTGCTTGCCAAATTCTGAATGTTTAAGGCAGCAAAATTAGCGGTATTGTATCACAATGCGAAACGCGCTCAGCTTACGTTTTCCGGAAGTCTCGTGAACGACTCGTCTTTGGATTCAAGATGCGAATAGCCCATCAGCCACGTATCTATGGCGCGAGCAGCCTCGCGTCCTTCTGATATGGCCCAAACGACAAGAGATTGACCTCTTCGGATGTCGCCAGCGGCAAACACGCCTTCGCAGGTGCTCATGTAGTTTTCCGTCTTGATATTGCCGCGGGCATCCAGTTCCACACCCAACTCGGAAAGGAGCAAACCTTTTTCTGCTCCCACGAAGCCAATCGCAAGCAGTGCGAGCTCACAAGGCATTACACGTTCCGTTCCTGGAATTTCATCGAAGCCCATCTTGCCGTTGCTGCCTTTACCCCATTGAATGTCGACGACCTTGAGTCCCTGAAGTCGTCCTCGTGAGTCGCCGAGGAATTCCTTGGTAAGAATTGCCCAACGCCGGTCAACACCTTCCTCGTGCGAAGAAGATGTCGTGAGCACCATCGGCCACTGAGGCCATGGATTATCTTCTCTGCGTTCTTTCGGAGGTTGTACCAAAAGCTCAATCTGAGTCACACTGCGCGCGCCCTGGCGATTGGAAGTACCCACGCAGTCAGATCCGGTATCACCACCGCCAATTACCACGACGTGCTTGCCGGTGGCTACAATATCGCCCGTAAAAATCCTGTCGCCAGCTACTCGTTTGTTTTGCTGGGTGAGAAACTCCATTGCGAAGTGAACACCGTCAAGGTTTCGTCCCGGTATTGGGAGATCGCGCGGAGCGGAAGCACCCCCTGCCAGGAGGATTGCATCGAACTCATCATGCAGCAGTTTCGGGCTAATGTTCACACCTACGTGCGCGTTGGTACGGAACATCACGCCTTCCATTTCCATGATGCGGATACGACGATCGATCACCTGCTTCTCCAGCTTGAAATCGGGAATACCATATCGCAGTAATCCACCTATGCGGTCGCTGCGTTCGAATACCGTAACCCAGTGGCCGGCTTTATTCAGTTGCGCGGCAGCTGCAAGTCCCGCAGGTCCGGATCCCACGACAGCAATCCGTTTACCTGTGCGTGTCTTGGGTGGATTCGGTTTGATATATCCCAGTTCGTATGCCTTTTCAGCTATCGTCTTTTCGATGAACTCAATAGTGACTGGCTTGTTGTTGATGCTCAATACGCAACTCGCCTCACATGGTGCAGGACATATGCGTCCCGTGAATTCGGGAAAGTTGTTTGTTGTGCTCAGGATGCGTATCGCCTCTTCCCATTTGCCTCGGTATACAGCATCGTTGAAGTCAGGTATGACGTTGCCCAGCGGGCAACCATTATGACAAAAGGGAACGCCACAATCCATGCAGCGTGCAGCCTGCTGATTGATCTTGTCTTCCGACTGCGGCAGGTATATTTCCTTGTAATCGCGAACGCGTTCCTTGGGGTCCCGGGTTTTGGGCATTTCCCGGTTGAATTTCATGAATCCGTCTATTTGTCCCATTTCGTAATCTCCCTATTCTTATTTGACAACGACTACAGGCTCTTGTGCAGCAGCTTTCTGTGCCTTTTGCCTTTCGAGTACTGCCTTGTAGTCTCTTGGCATCACCTTCACAAACCGGGTCGAAAGATTATCCCAATCGTCAAGCAATACCTTCGCAGGTGTACTGCCTGTGTACTCAAGGTGCTTTGCAACGAGCGCCCGTATTTCCTCGCGGTCTTCTGCAGACGGAACTTCGAGGTCTACCATTTCCTTGTTGCAAAGTTTTTCGAACTCGCCTTCCCCATCAAAGACGTACGCGATACCACCACTCATACCAGCGGCGAAGTTCTTTCCGGTCTTGCCGAGTACAACAACGCGGCCGCCTGTCATGTATTCACATGCGTGATCACCGACGCCTTCGACGACGGCATGCACACCGGAGTTGCGTACACAGAAGCGTTCACCTGCCTGTCCGCGTATGTAGGCTTCACCGCTCGTGGCGCCATAGAACGCCACATTACCGATGATGATGTTTTCTTCCGGTACAAAGGATGCGCGCGGATCGGGATACACGATGAGCTTACCGCCGGAGAGTCCTTTTCCAAAGTAGTCGTTTGCCTCACCGACGAGCCTGAAGGTCACGCCGGGCGCGACGAATGCGCCGAAGCTTTGTCCTGCGGAGCCGGTAAACTCAACTTGTATCGTATCCGCGGGAAGTCCTTTTCCCTTGTACTTCTTCGAGATCTCATACGATAACATCGCGCCGGTCGTACGGTTGATATTGCGGATCGGGAATTTCATGCTTACCCGCTCACCGCGTTCAAGCGCAGGCTTTGCGCCGCGGATGAGTTCGCGATCCAACACTTTTTCCAGTTCGAAGTCTTGTTCGATCTGCTTGTAAACGCCAACATGATTGCTGAGCGGCTCGCGATACAGTATCGGCGAGAGGTCGAGCCTCTTCAGCTTCCAGTGATTCAGCGGATGGCGCACGCGGAGTATATCGGTGCGTCCAACCATTTCGGTAACTTTTCTAAATCCGAGCTCGGCCATGATCTCCCGCAGATCCATTGCCAGGAACCGGAAGAAGTTTACAACGTGATCGGGATCTCCGGTGAAGAGCTTGCGGAGTGATTCATCCTGCGTAGCAATACCGACAGGGCAAGTATTCAGGTGACACTTCCGCATCATGATACATCCCTCCACTACAAGCGCTGCCGTAGCGACACCCCATTCTTCTGCACCCAGTAGAGCAGCGATAGCGATATCACGGCCGGTACGAATCTGCCCGTCCGTTTGCAGGACGACGCGACTGCGGAGATTATTCTTTACAAGCGTCTGATGCGCTTCTGAGAGCCCCAGTTCCCAGGGCAATCCAGCGTGACGAATCGAGCTTATCGGAGAAGCTCCGGTTCCGCCATCTGCACCAGAAATCAGGATTGCATCCGCCTTCGCTTTCGCTACACCTGCGGCGACCGTACCCACACCTGCTTGCGAAACAAGCTTCACGTTGATGCGGGCCGAGGGGTTAGCATTCTTAAGGTCAAATATCAGTTGTGCGAGGTCTTCGATCGAGTAAATGTCGTGGTGCGGTGGCGGCGAGATCAGACCTACACCAGGAGTCGAGTGACGTACGCGTCCGATCCACTCATCTACTTTGTGACCCGGCAGCTGTCCGCCTTCTCCCGGCTTCGCGCCCTGTGCCATCTTGATCTGCAACTCATCAGCGTTAGCGAGGTAGTAGCTCGTCACACCAAACCTTCCGGACGCCACCTGCTTGATTGCGGAGCGTTCCCAATCACCATTGGGCTTGCGTTCATAGCGGCTTTCGTCTTCTCCGCCTTCGCCGCTGTTGCTCTTGGCGCCAATGCGGTTCATGGCGATGGCGAGCGTGCTGTGCGCTTCGTACGAAATGGATCCAAACGACATGGCTCCCGTAGCAAAACGCTTCATAATGTCCTCGATGGGCTCGACTTCTTCCAACGGGACGCTGTTTCTCTTCTTGAATTCAAACAAGCCCCGCAGCGTTAGCGCGTTGCGCGTCTGATCGTTGATACGCTCTGCGTATTTCTTGTACAGCGAAAAGTCGTTTCTCTTCGTGGAATACTGAAGCAGGTGAATTGTTTCAGGATCGAAAAGGTGCTTTTCTCCTTTTCTCTTCCATTGATAGATGCCCCCCTCCTGAAGACGGTCCGCCCGCTGCTTAAATGCGAGGCGGTGACGTACGAGAACCTCTTCTGCAAGATCATCAAACGATAAACCGTCGATGCGGCTGATCGTTCCGCGGAAACAACGATCGATGACTTCAGTTCCCAGCCCGATCGCTTCAAATATCTGTGCGGACTGATATGACTGAAGGGTACTGATGCCCATTTTCGACATCACCTTCAGCAATCCGTTTCCAATAGCTTTCTTATAGTTGGAAAATGCGGCTTCGTCGGTGATGCCTTCACCAAGTTCGCCTGCTTCATTCAACGTGTGTATTGTCTCAAGCGCCAGGTACGGGTTGATAGCGCTGGCGCCATAACCGATGATCGTAGCAAAGTGGTGTACTTCCCAAACATCGCCGGCTTCGACAACAAGCCCTACCTTCGTGCGTATCCGTTTCTCAACGAGGTAATGATGCACCGCACCGGTTGCCATGAGCGACGGGATGGGCGCGAATTCTTCACTGATGCGACGGTCCGAAATGATCAATATCTTCTTTCCTTCGTGTACGGCTTCCTCTGCTTCATGGCAAATGCGCTTCAAGCTTTCTTCCAGCCTTCCGGGTTTGCCATCAGCCTTGAATACACTGTTAATCACAGCATACTCGAAGCCTTCCTTCTGCATGTTCTTGAGTTTCTCAAGATCCTTGTTCGATAGCACCGGTTGTGAGATGTGGATTTGGCGCGTGTGCTGAGGTGTTTCCTCCAACACGTTAAGGCTTTGTCCAACGCGCGTGAACAAGGACATTACAAGACGCTCCCGGATGGGATCGATTGGCGGGTTACTTACCTGAGCAAAGTGTTGCTTAAAGTAGTTGGAGATGTGACGGCTCTCCTGCGACAACACTGCGAGAGGCGTGTCGTCTCCCATTGATCCAACAGGCTCATAGCCCTTTTGGGCCATTGGCAACAGGATCGCCCTGAGGTCTTCGTTGGTAAACCCGTAGGCATTCTGTCGCTTTAGGAGTGTTGCCGGATCATATTTTTCTTCAAATGATTCTGGTTCCGGCTCCAGCCGCAGCTTCAGGCGATTTTGAATGATCCAGTTATAGTAGTGTTTGTGCTCGTATACAGAGCGCTTAACCTCATCGTCGTACAAAATCTTTCCTTCACTCAGGTCGGCCAGGATCATCTTACCTGGCGTGATGCGACCCTTTTCAAGGACGTCACGCGGATCAATCTGCAGGGCGCCCGCTTCCGATGCCATAACGATACGCCCGCTCTTCGTGACGCAGTAGCGCATCGGACGCAGTCCGTTACGGTCGAGTGTTGCACCAATCCGTTCACCGTCAGTAAAGACGAGAGCAGCGGGACCATCCCATGGTTCCATCATGGACGCGTGGTATTTATAGAATGCCTTGCGGTGCGGATCCATGAGTTTGTTGTCCTGCCACGCTTCCGGCACGAGCATCATCAGTACGTGCGGAATCGACCGGCCGGCAAGCACCAGCATTTCTACCAGCGCGTCGAGGTTTGCGGAGTCAGAGTTCTGCGGATTGGTAATCGGCAAAAGCTTCTGGATCTCTTCCGGAGTAAACAAGGAAGAGCGGAACAGCGCTTCCTTGGATTTCATTTTATTTACGTTTCCACGGATGGTGTTGATCTCACCATTATGGGCAATATAACGGAAGGGCTGTGCAAGTTTCCAGTTCGGGAATGTATTCGTAGAGAACCGCGAGTGAATTAACGCCAGCGCGGTCTTAACACGCTTATCCTGAAGGTCATAGAAATACTTTCTCAGCTGCTCTGTACGCAGTTGACCTTTGTAGACCACCGTCTTGCAGGAGAAGCTTGCGATATAGAATTCACAGTTGTTCCCGCGCACCTCATTTGCAATGACGTGCGACGTATGGTTGCGAAGAACAAAGAGTTTTCGTTCAAACGCATCGGCAGGCATGCTTTCATCCTTCGGTTTGACGAACACCTGCTCGATGGTAGGCTCAACTTCCGATGCACCCGGACCCGGCACGCTGTGATCAGCGGGCACGACGCGAAATCCGATCAGCGACAAGCCAAGCTCATCGATGTGGCGCACCAATATTTTACGGCACTCTTCGAGCACTTTTTTATCACGCGGGAAGAACACCATGCCAACGCCATACTTGCCGGCAGCTGGCAGTTGAAAACCAAGACCCGCACACTCTTCCGCATAGAACTCGTGCGGAATTTGCAGGAGCACACCAGCGCCATCACCCGTTTTCGGGTTGCAACCACGACCGCCACGATGCTCCATGTTCTCCAGCATCGTAAGCGCATCGGTTAGAACTTCATTCGAACGCGCACCATTAATGCTTGCGATACACCCGATCCCGCAGGCGTCGTGCTCCATTTCTGAAGTGTAAAGGCCCTTTCTGGTGTCCTGATTCATTGATCTAGGGTTGTTCATTATTTATATTAACACATACATCCGCCAACTCCGGCGGCCCATCTGAAGGCTTCCCCTCTTGGAAAGAATGTGGGTGGAATCCCGTTTTCGCCTAGGGAAGAAACCCCGATTTTATCAATTCAGTTTGGTAAATTATCAAAATAACGGCACAAAATTTTGCTATGGCTTCGGTTAAAGGAGAATTTTTTGAGTTTTTTTACAAATCGTCAAAGGCATTTTGAAATTCTCCAAACGCCAACGATTGCAGCCGGAACGATTTTATGATTTTGACATCGCCCTTTTTGGGCTACTTTGATCACGTTTTTTGGGCACGTGTCATCTCCCTCTTACCCGGAGGACCGGCCAGCGACTGGACGTCCATTCCGAGGCCTCGCAGGTCGCGCCGGAACCGACCCTTGGCGCAGTAGGTCACCAATATTCCACCCGGTCGCAGCGCATTCACTACAACACTTAGTGTTTGACTCGTCCACATTTCGGGCTGCTTTTCCGGAGCGAAGGCATCGTAATACACAACGTCATATAGTGAATCTCCCGAAACGAAGTCTTCAATGCCAAGGTCACGCTTGAGGAAGCGGAAGTGCTGATCCAGTGCGTGCGGTTCATTCCAGGAGACCGTATGCAGCGTTGTGAACTCTCGCTCAGCATTCAGGGATGTTCCATAATTGAGCTTTCGCCATATTTGCTCCGAAAGAGGAAAGCGTTCGATTCCCGTATAGTGGACAGGTTGATTCATCGCGCGTGCATGCTGCCAGGTGAGCAAGGCGTTCAATCCTGTACCGAAGCCAACTTCTAACACGCGCACGGGCTCGTTTGAAGGTGAGGCGTACGCGAGACCGTGTTGGATGAACACATGCTGTGACTCCGCCAGCGCGCCGTGGCGTGAGTGATAGGTTTCATTGATGGTCGCATGATAAAGTGAATGCGATCCGTCGCCGGTGACTATGATTTCGGGATCCATCAGGACTTCTGGAAGATCAGCGCGACTGCCGTGGCGCTAACGCCCTCTTCGCGGCCGATGTATCCCAGCTTCTCGTTGGTGGTCGCCTTGATTGAGACTGCATCCGGCTCAACGCCCATAAGCGGTGCCAATGTTGAGCGCATAGTGTCAACGTGAGGATTGATCTTGGGTCGTTCCAGGCATACCGTACAATCGACATTGCCCACCTTCCAACCGCGCTCGGAAAGCATCTTCACTACTTCACGCAGAAAGAATTTGCTGTCCATGTCCTTCCAGCGGCTGTCGCTGTTCGCAAAGTGAAAGCCGATGTCGCGAAGGTTGGCAGCGCCGAGCAATGCATCGCAGATGGCGTGGATGAGGACGTCAGCATCGGAATGACCTACAGCGCCTTTTTCTGAACCTTCTAGTTGTATCCCACCGAGCACAAACTTTCGTCCCGCTTCAAGTCGGTGGACGTCAAACCCCATGCCCACACGGATTTTCATGACGCGTCTTTTAAAGCCTCACTTTGTGCGCGGCTGCTTCGATAATACATGACCGTCGCATTGGTGTCGCGGAGAACATGGGATGCAACGCGACGTATATCGTCAGCGTTCACGCGTGCAATGCGTTCCGCTTCCTCGTTGACGTACGCCGTGTTGCCGGAAAGCGTGGCAAATGCAAGGTTGATGGCGCGATTCAGTACTTCAACTTCCGCAAACTCGAGCGATGATTCCGCCTGTGCTTTCACGCGCTCCAGTTCTTCTTCTTCAAGACCTCTGGTGGCCACGTCGCTTACAATCGACTGAACAGCGTCGTGAGCTTCTTCCAGCGTTACACCGGGTTTTATTCTGCCGCTGATCACGAGCATACCAGGATCGATGGAGCCTGTAGTGTGCGTGCTGATCGAAGTAAACAGTTCCTGCTTCCTTACGAGTTGCTGATAAAGCCGGCTGGAAGGGCCTCGTCCCAACGCATCAGACATCAGATCGATGGCATAAAAATCGTCGTCAAACCTTCCGGGCATGTGGAAAGCCTGATAAAACGCATCTGCCGGAACGTCGGCTGTATACTCAGCGAACTTCGGCTTTTGCTGAACGGGTTCAGTTGGTAACGCGCGGCGCGGCGGATTGCCTGCTGGAATGGGACCAAACCACTTTTCAGTGAGGGCACGCACTTGCGGCACTGTTACCTTGCCCGCGACTACGAGTATCGCATTCGAAGGAACGTAGTATCGATAAAAGAAATCCTTCACCTGATCGAGTGTTGCGTCGGCAATATGACTCACATCCTTTCCGATGGTTGCCCATTGATACGGATGCACTTCATACACCAACGGCCTTAGCTTCAGCCATACGTCTCCGTATGGTTGATTGAGATAATTCTGTTTGAACTCTTCGATGACAACCTTGCGCTGCACTTCGAGAACTTCCGGATCAAACGAAAGGCTCAGCATCCGATCGCTCTCGAGCCAGAATCCTGTTTCAATGTTTGCAGCTGGTACGGTGAGGTAATAATTGGTGACGTCTGTATTTGTGAAGGCGTTGCTCTCTCCGCCCACGCGTTGCAGCGGCTCATCGTAGGAAGGAATATTCGCGGAGCCGCCAAACATAAGATGCTCAAACAAGTGAGCAAATCCCGTCTTGTCAGGCTGTTCATCCCGCGACCCTACGTCGTACAGAATATCCATTACGGCGATTTCCACCGTCGGATCCTCATGCACGATCACACGGAGCCCATTGTCTAAAGTAAACGCCTCGTACCGAATCATAGGGGGCAAAAATAATAAGATTATTTTGTTGAAATTGGCAGCGTTACGTGCCATCATGGAGTTCAACCGAGAAGGACTATCTGACCAGGAGCTTGTTACCCTTTACGAGCAACTGCTTCGTCCCAGGATGATCGAAGAAAAAATGCTGATCCTGCTCCGCCAGAACAAGATCAGCAAGTGGTTCAGCGGCATTGGACAGGAAGCCATTGCTGTTGGCGTTGCGGCTGCGCTTGAGCCCGACGAGTACATCTTCCCCATGCACCGGAATCTCGGCGTGTTCACCGTCCGTGATGTGCCACTCGGACGCCTCTTCGCACAGTGGCAGGGAACGGCCGGTGGATTTACAAAGGGAAGAGATCGTTCCTTCCACTTCGGAACCCGTGATCATCACATTGTAGGAATGATCTCACACCTGGGACCGCAAAACGGCGTCGCGTCAGGTGTCGCGCTGGCACACAAACTGAAGGGCGAACACAAAGTGACGGTCGTGTTCAATGGCGATGGCGGAACCAGCGAAGGGGACTTCCATGAAGCCGTCAATCTTGCCGCAGTGTGGGACTTGCCCGTAATCTTCATTATCGAGAACAACGGCTACGGGCTTTCAACGCCGAATCACCAGCAGTTCCGATGCGATTCACTTGCAGCAAAAGCACCTGGTTATGGCATTGAGGGAATAACGATCGATGGAAATAACGTCCTTGAGGTTTACAAAACTATCCGTCGGCTCGCCGAACGCATGCGTGAACGTCCTGCACCCGTGATCGTTGAATGCATGACCTTTCGCATGCGCGGTCACGAGGAGGCATCAGGGACGAAGTACGTTCCAGCATCGCTTCTCTCTGAGTGGAAAGAAAAAGACCCCATCGACAACTTCGAAGCTTATTTACTGCGGGAAAAGATCATTACAGAAAAAAATATCTCGGCGACGCGCGAGAATATCCGCAGTTGGATCGATGCGGCGATGAAAGCATTTTCCGAACCCGTCATAGAGCCAGACACAGAGCGCGAATTGGCCGACGTGTACGCTCCGGCCTCTCCACGCACCATCGAACCGCCGACCGGCAATCATCCTGAACGCAGATTTATCGATGCAATCTCGGAAGGCTTGCGGCAATGTATGGAACGCTTTCCTGAACTCGTATTGATGGGTCAGGACATTGCACACTACGGTGGTGTATTCAAAGTCACGGATGGTTTCGTAGCACAATTCGGCGAAGAACGCGTACGCAACACACCGCTCTGTGAAGCTGCGGTGGTCGGCGCCGCCCTCGGACTTTCAATCAAAGGAATGAAGGCCATGGTGGAGATGCAGTTTGCCGACTTCGTCACTGAAGGCTTCAATCAGATCGTAAATAATCTCGCAAAGATTCACTGGCGTTGGGGCCAGAATGCTGATGTTGTGATCCGCATGCCTACAGGAGCTGGCACGGCCGCAGGACCGTTCCACTCACAAAGCAACGAGGCCTGGTTCTTTCACACCCCTGGTTTAAAAATTGTGTATCCGGCAACACCATACGATGCCAAAGGACTGCTCTGCGCGGCATTCGAAGACCCAAACCCCGTCATGTATTTCGAGCACAAGTACCTGTACCGGTCGCTTTCCGGTCCGGTACCTGAGGAGTACTATGTCATTGAAATTGGGAAGGCAAAAGTCGACCGCCCGGGTAACGACATGTCCATTATTACCTACGGAATGGGCGTGCACTGGGCTCGTGAAGCCGTGGACGAAATGGGGATCGATGCCGAGATCATCGACCTGCGTACCCTCCTGCCGTGGGACCAGGAGACCGTAGCCGCCAGCGTGAAAAAGACCAGTCGCGTACTGATTCTCCATGAAGATACGTTAACAGGAGGGATAGGGGCCGAAATAGCAGCATGGATTGCCGAAAAGTGCTTCCGGTACCTGGATGCACCCGTAATTCGGGTAGGCTCGCTGGACACCCCTGTGCCATTCGCCGCCTCTTTGGAGCAGAACTTCCTGCCAAAAGGACGCTTGAGGGCCGGAATCCGGGAGTTGATGAAATTTTAGGTAAATTAGCAGGTTATTTACGCCCTATTTTTTTGGACAGGCACAGGGACCATAAGGCCATTTTTCGCCGGTTTTTCAGGATTCTAATCCTCGCCGTTTTCGTCGTTCTGCTTGGAGCGCCCGCGTACGCGCAGGAGCGCCGGGGGGACCGGCCAGCACGTAACGCTGGAAAAATCCGTGAAGCGAGGCTCAAGTCCCGCGATAAACAGGGCGACCGCCCCAGGACCAGGGACGTTGCAGGCCGTCGCGTGAGGACAAAAAACAAGTCCTCAGCCGAACGCGCCCAGGCCGTTTACCCAACTCCAAAGGCGGCACGCGCAGCAGGCAAGAGGCGCGATGGCGACCGTCCGGGCAGACCGGTCGCGCCAATTATGGGCTCCCGTCCCCGTGACAATCAAAGGGCATGGAGCGACGGGATCTACGGCCGTCGTGTTCACGTACGCTCCGCAACCGGAAGGGCAAGAGCCGCTAACGTATACTCCAACAAACTGCAACTCGCCATTCTCAAATCTAAACAACGCGATCCTGGCGACAATGGCAGAGGAAAAAAGCGCGTTGAACCCCGTTCTGCTTCGCGCGCATACATTCGCCACACAAGCATAAATCCAATCGCCCGGTTTGCGCGGAAGCACAAACGGGGCGATCAGGCTCGACTCACCGATCCCGCAGGAAGAATGCCACGCGGTAAGAACTATCAAACTCCGGCGCAACCCATCGTCCAGCCGCGCGATCCTTACCGAGGTCGCAAGCGAGTAGGAGACGACAGGCCCTATCGGGGATATACTCAGGTAATGTCCTCAGGAATCCGTACGCCGAAAGCCTGGAAGGGCGACATCACAGGCAGGAGAATCCGAAGAGGCGACCCTCGCACAAAGATCGAAACGGGCGGTCGACTGCCGATGCGCCTACAAGCCAGTGAACCAAGGTTTGGCGACCGGCGGATGCACGCGAAACGCAAGGGGACTGGATACAGGAGCGCGACTGTATCGGGCGAAAAACGCCCCGGCACAGCATTAGCTGGAAGACCCCCAGGCAGAGGTGCTATTGGTGTTGCAGGAATTACTACGCGCACGAGATCACAAACACCCCTAACGCCGCAACGCGCAGGTAAAAGCCGCAGCGGCAAGATGTGGAATAACCAGGGTAATCCCCTTCCCAGAAAAAATCCATCGGCTACTACGCTCGGAGCGGGCACATTTCAGGGCAACTTGAAATGGCGCGAGCCGCTCACACCCCGCAGGGCCGGCAAGAGCCGAAGCGGCCAGTTATGGAACAACAGAGAACGGCCGGTTGCCCGCAAGCCCGCTTCCGCCACTGACCTGCGTGTCGGGGCCTTCCAGGGTAACGTGAAATGGCGGACACCGCTTACTTCGCGGAAGGCAGGAAAAAGTGTGAGTGGTCAACTCTGGAACAACAGGGAGCAGCCCCTTGCGAGTAAGCCTCCCAGCAATACCGATATCCGTGCCGGCGCATTTCAGGGAAATATGCGACTAAAGCGACCACTTAAACCCAAAAACGCAGGCGAAAGTGTAAGTCGCGAAGGTTGGAATAACGATGGTCAGCCGTTGATAGGCAAAGCTCCGCCACGGAAGATTCGCACACATGCTATCTATCAGGGTAACATCAAGGGCGGCAGGCCTCTTGAGGACCGAAATACCGGAAAGAGTGTAAGTGGCCAGCTCTGGAACAACGATGAAAAGCCGATCAAGAGCAAGCCACCTTCTGACGTCCATGTGGCCGCGTTCCGTTACAAGGGTAACGTACGTCTCACCCGCTTCGGCAGAAGTTATGTGCCGAATCCGAATGCAGCAGACGAAGCGCTGAAGAAGGCAAAGCCTGAAAAAAATACTTTTGAGGTGGCCGAAATCCGGGGTCGAACAAAGGCTTATCATTATGTTCGCAACCCCAGCAGCAGCGATGACGCGTTGAAGGTCCGTGAGCCGGGACGCGCCTTCGCCATGGCCTCTGCCTACCAGGGCAACATCCGGATGAGCAAGTTCAAGCTCTTCAGCAAGAGCGACCTGCACCCGGATGCCAGGTTCATCAAAACAAACAAGAACAACGTCAAAGGCGAAAGGGACGCACTCACAGGCTTCAAGTTATGGTGGACACGCACCTTCAAAAAGAACGATACTCAACCAGAGCACGTAAAGCAAAAGGTCGGGAAGCCGCGGTACGACAAGGGAGAAGCGGGCCTTTGGTACGACTGACGCCGAAATTGCCAGATGCGCAGGAAATGCATTTCTGCCGGTAAACCGTCAATTCCCTTTTGCGGTATGGTATTAAATCATAACTTTAAGGAAGTCATTCGGTATGTTGGCTAGAATCTTTACATGCTTGATCGCTGCGGGTCTGGTAGGGCTGGTCGTCTCCCCTCTTCGTGCACAAACGCAGGATAGCTACGAATACCAATCGGAATTCACCTGGGGGATCAATAAGAATACTTCCGGAGGCCTTATTGGTGGGTTTGTTTTCAAGAAGGCGCGCAAACTAACCGATCGTCAACTTGAAACCTTTGGCCTCGAGATAATGAACGTGAAGCACCCTCAGGAGCGGAAGGTTAACTCATCCACTACAGGGAATTTCTTCATCCTGGGAAAGAGCAACTACCTGTACGCCCTCCGGTTTCAATATGGACGCGATTTTATCCTTTTCAAGAAGGCACCTCAACAGGGAGTAGAGATCAAAGCGGTGTTTGCCGCAGGTCCTACGCTCGGGATTGTCGCACCTTATTACGTTGAGCGCGCCTCTGACAGCGGCACTTACGGATTCACCATTCACGAACAGTACAAGCCGGGGATGGATGTCTCGCTGATTTACGGAACAGGCCGTCTTTTCGAGGGAATTGGCGATTCGAAAATCAAGTTGGGAGGCAATCTTAAGGCTGCGCTGAATTTCGAACTCGGCACGAACAAGAACCAGGTGACCGGCTTCGAAGCCGGGTTCCTTGTGGATGCGTATACGAGCGAAATTGTATTGGTTCCCGAGGCGCGGAACTATTCCGTCTATCCCACCCTTTTTATTACACTGTTCTACGGAGCACGGAAATAAGCCTTAAATCACATTTTGTGTTTCAAAACTGTGACTATTTGCTAACTTTGGTATTCTATCGGTAAAAACTAAACCTATGGAACCCAAGAAGACCGAAAAAGCCGATCTCACGAAGAAAAGCGGTCTGTTTTTCAACATCGGGCTTGTGGTCGCGCTGCTGATCGCGGTATTCGCATTTGAATACAAGGTCGCTGACGACTCCAATGTGGATGATCTTGCCCGCAACAATAACGTCTTCGAAGAGATCATCGAGGTACCTCCCACGGAGCAGCCGCCTCCACCGCCCCCAAAAATTCAGCAGCCCCAAATCGTTGAGGTTCCTGATGAAGAGGTGATTGAGGAGGAGATCGAAATCGACATGGATAACGAAATCACCGAAGAAACCAAGGTTGAGGTGATTACCATCCAGCCGCAGGAAGTTGAAAAGGAAGACCCCAATGAAATCTTCCTTGTGGTTGAAGAAACCGCGGCTCCTATCGGCGGTATGAACGCGTTCTACGAATACGTGGGTAAGGCTATGCAAGGCAAGTACCCCGCTCAAGCCCGTCGGATGGGAATTGAAGGTCGTGTCTTCGTGGAGTTCGTTGTTGAGAAAGACGGTTCACTTACCGATGTCAAGGCTATCAAGGGTATCGGCGCAGGATGCGACGAGCTTGCAGTGAACGTTGTTAAGAACGCTCCCAAGTGGAAACCCGGAAAGCAAAGAGGTAAGCCGGTACGTCAAAAGATGGTGCTTCCGATCGTGTTCAAACTGAACTAGTAATCAATCACTAGTCACAAATCATAAAGCCCCGACAACCGTCGGGGTTTTTTATTTCAACAGAAATCCGAGCAGCAACCCGAGTGAAATAATTACCGGAGAAGGAATGCGCGTGAAAGCGAGCAACAAGAAAGTGCCCGCTGTGAAGGCAATGTTCAACACCGAGTTCTCCAGCGGCTGAAACATGATCACCGCGGCCGCAATCACAAGGCCGGCACTCGCCGCAGTAATGCCTTCCAATGATGCGCGCACCACGCGATAACTCTTCAGTCCTTCCCAAAACCGTATCACGAAAAATATGAGAAATGTTCCGGGCAGAAATATCCCGAAGGCAGCCATCAACGCGCCTACAATCTCTCCTCCCGTTCCATACTCACGCATGGCCAGCGATCCAATGTAGCTGCTGAATGAGAACACGGGACCTGGCAGCGCCTGCGCCACCGCGTATCCTGACAGAAACTCGTTTGACGTCAGGTATCCTTTGTATTCCACAAACTCCGTATACAACAAGGGCGTGAGCACCTGGCCACCGCCAAAGATCAGGCTACCGTTGCGATAGAAGTTTTCGAATATTCTAATGGGAAGAAATCCTGTAAGCCCACCAAGCGAGGCAGCCATAATGAGCACGCCAGCCCACAACGCGAAGTTAGACCACGAGATAACGATTTTCTCGTGATGATTTCTCGGAAGATTCTTGTACTTCAGCGCGGTGACCAGACCACCACACAACAAGATCGCAGGAAATACAAAGGGCGTTTGGAATATGTATGAGAACACGGCAGCGAGGATCATGAGCGCGATACCGGTCTTCGTTTTCACCGTTCGCATACTGATACGATATGCTCCATAGGCAACAATCCCCACTGCCATCGGTTGGATGAAGCGCGTGAACTGCAGCGACCAACTCTTTTCCTGTATGTCCGACATGAGGATCGCCGCCGTCGTCATGAACGCGACAGCCGGCAACATCCAGATGAGCAGCGTGAGGTATGCGAGATTAGGTCCACCCAACCTAAAGCCAATAGCTGTAAGCGTCTGCGTTGACGTTGGCCCGGGAATAATCTGGCAAAGCGAATTCAACTCCATCAACTCCTCCTCGGTGAGATATCCGCGCCGGGCGACAAGAACTTTGTGGAAATGCGCGATGTGGGCCTGGGCACCTCCGAAGGTCGTCAGTGCAAGCAAGAATACATCCCTCAGAAAGAGGGTATATGCTTTGCGCTCGAGCAATGGTGGTGACTTAGGTTGACACTATCGTTTCAGGCCGATTTCTGCCAGGCGCTGATCCAGGAATTCACCTGCGGTAATATCTTCGAAAAGCTTCGGGTGGTCATCATCAATACAACACTCCAGACAGGACAAATCTACTTCAGACCGCGGATGCATGAAGAAAGGAATAGAATAGCGAGGCGTGTTCATCTTCTCGCGCGGAGGATTGACAACGCGGTGGATGGTTGAGCGCAATCTGCCGTTGGTCAATCGTTCAAGCATGTCTCCAACGTTCACGACCAGTTGTTCCGGCAACGCAGTAATCGGTATCCACTTTCCGTCGCGTCTTAACACCTCGAGCCCTTCAGCACTCGCACCCATCAGCAATGTGATCAGGTTGATATCGCCGTGCTCAGCAGCCCGCACAGCATCAGCAGGCACCGAGTCAGGATCTTCTATCGGGAAGTAATGAATGGGCCGGAGTATGCTGTTACCGTTCTTGACGCGCTCGTCGAAGTACGACTCTTCGAGCCCCAGGTAAAGTGCAATGGCTCTTAGCATGTACACGCCGGTTTTCTCGAGAGCCCGGAAGGCTTCCAGCGCCGCATCCTTAAAGTCGGGCACTTCCTCCGGCCACACATTGGCGGGGTACCCGTCCGGTGGCCCGGAGCCATCCCCTTCCTGACCGACGTGGTAGAACTCTTTCAGGTCGCCAGTATTCCGCCCCTTCGCGTGTTCCTTGCCTTTCGAAGTGTAGCCGCGCTGGCCCGCAAGTCCGGGGACCTCATACTTCAGCTTAACATCATCAGGGAGGGCAAAGAAGCGCTGAATGGCGTCGTACAGTCGGTTGCGCACATCTTCCCGGAGGAAGTGATTTCGGACGGCGACGAATCCGATGTTGGAGTAGGCTTCCCCAAGTTCGGCCACGAATTCGTTTCGCTGAGCGGGGGTGCCTGAGTAAAAGACCGCTAAATCAAGTGAGGGTATTTTATCGTAAAGCACTTCCTCCATTTTCGTGTTGGGTTGCTTAAACGCAAGCTAAGAAAAAACCGACAACTTTTGGATGTCAGGCTGAATTGCGCGCAGCGTTGATAATGCCAAACATACACCGCACTACAAGCTTGCGATACGTCTTTTCATATTGCTTTTCCGCAGCCTCTCCCAAACGGAGTTGTTGAAGCGCGTACTGCTGAATGGTGATCAGCGGAAGTACTATCCTTTCGCGCAGTTTCACCGAGTCGCGGTTCAGCGGATTGTTCTGCATGAGTTCGTCGAACCCTGTCACCTCAAGCAACATCTTGACGGAAAGCTTGTACTCGTTAAACATCTTCTTCCAGATGCCCCCAAACTCTTTGTCGCGAGACAAGTAGACAGTGGCAGGGAAATACGACTTCGTCAGCGACATCATACTGTTGCTGAGCAACGTCCGGAAAAACAGCGAGCGCTTGAACAAGGCTTTCAACTCGCGCATTTTGCCCTTCTTCTTCAGTTGATAAAGTGCGCTGCCAACACCATAGAATCCCGGGATGTTTTGCTTCATCTGCGCCCACGATCCCACGAAGGGTATCGCGCGCAGATCCTCAAAGCGCGACTCTTCGGCCTGTGTTCGTTTCACAGGCCGCGATCCAATGTTGGTATCACCAAAGAACGCCAGCGGTGTAACCTTTTCCAGGTAAGGGACAAACTTTTCGTGCTGCTTTAGGCCGAGGTATGCCTTGTGGCCCTCCTGCGCGAGGAGTTCAAGCAGTGCTTTATCTTTTTCCGTCAGGTTGTTGGTATGTCTTAGAAATACTTCATTCTCTATTCCTGCCGAGAGCAACTGCTCCAGGTTAAACTGGCATGACTCAATCTTGCCAAAGTTAGAGCTGACGGTCTGTCCCTGAACAGTGACTTGAATTTCCTTGTCTTCAATGGTGTCGCCGAGTGACGCGTAAAAGTCGTGAGTATTACCTCCCCCACGGGCCGGTGGTCCACCGCGACCATCAAAGAATACGGCAACAATTCCGTTTTCGCGTGAAATGCGGGTCAGCTCCTCTTTAGCACGGAAGATTGAAAAGTTGGCGCGAAGATAACCGCCGTCCTTTGTGCCGTCTGAGAATCCAAGCATGATGGTCTGTTTGTTTCCGCGACGCTTCACGTGCTCCCTGTATGCAGGGACCTCATAAAGCGCCTTCATTACCTTAGGAGCGTTTGCCAGGTCCTCAATTGTTTCAAAGAGCGGAATGATATCAAGCGGAAGCCGTTCGTCTTTCGATATCGTGAGCTGCGCCAGGTGGAACACGCGGATCACATCAAGTGCCGACTGGCAATTGCTGATTACATATCGATTGCATCCCTCTTCACCGTTTTGTTCCTGGATTTCGGCAATGGCCTCAAAGCTTTCAAGCACTTCGGTTATGAAAGGATCATCAAACTTCAGAGACGATGGCTTGAATCGCAGTTTGAGCAACAAGTCGATCTGTTGCTCCTCGCTGAGGTTTGCCATTTCGCGAACGCGCTTCTGCTTGTCCTCCAGTTGTTTTAGGATTGAATTCCAAACGTAGGTGTGCTTCCGGCTATCCTGCCGGATGTCCATGCTCGCAAAATGAAATCCAAAGATTTTTACCTTGGCGATGAAGCTTTCGAGCAGGTCGAGGAACAAACCATCGTGCTGTTCAATCAGCAGTTTTCTCGCCGTTTCCAGGTCCTCAATCAACTCAGCTGCCGATTGATAGGAATCACCCAGTCCCAATCGATACGCGGCACTGTACACCCGTCGTTCAGCCTCTATGATGATGGTGTCTACCCCTTTGAACGTAAGCCTGCGACGAAGAATGCGAAGGTCGCGGTGATAGCATTTCAAAATACCCTCACGGAGGTGCTGTGCTACCCGGAGCGTGATATCGTGGGTCACGTAGGGATTGCCATCGCGATCACCTCCCGGCCAGAAGCCGATACGGATCAAATTAAAGTTCTTCCATTCCGATAACGGAATGTTCAATCCCCTCGTGAGTTTTTCGATTAAAGCGGGTATGACTTTATAGAAGACGTTCTCGAGAAACCAGCTCAGACTCACAGCCTCGTCGAAAGGAGAAGGCTTTTCGCGATTAAAGAACGGAGTTTTGCCGAGTTGCTTCAGGAGCAGGTTGATGTGTTCGAGATGATTGGCGCGGATCGACTGATCGAGGTCGTTGATGATGGCCAGGACAGGTCCGGGATAGAACTGCGTCGGGTGCGCCGTCAGCACAATGCGCATGCTGAAGTTTTCAAGCTTACGGCGCAGTTGTTCCATCAGGTTTTCCGACTGTGCACGGATAAGAAGGGCTGAAAGCGTGCCACTTCCTTTCATGTCGTTGATCTCAGCAAACGCCGCATCTTCAATGGAGTCGAACAACACCACCTGGCGTTCACAATACTGGATGAAACTGAAAAGCAAGTCGAACTGCTCTTTGCGCGTCGCCTTGGGCACGAGTTCCCGGAAAAATTTCCGAATGATGTAGCGCGGATCCTTCCCTTCTGCGTAACCGTCTTCGCAGTACTGGTACAGCAACGGAAGAAGGGTGCCTGTCCTGTAAATGTTGCTGTAGGGCAAATTCAGGAACAGGCTGTTATAGATATAATAGCGCGTAGCGACTGCCTTGTGGTAGTTCGTATGCATGCGTTAGTACCTCAATCCCGGCAAATTTATCAATAACTGGGCTCCGGACGCGTCTGCCCTCCATTTTCTTTCCCGTGATCCCATGCCCGCTTTCGGGTGAGCATATGAATGTTTATCTTCCATATCAAAAGTTATCCAATGAAGATCCTTGTCTTTCTCTGCCTGGTTGCCCTGCAGACAGCGTGGGCGCAAGATCCGGAAAAATGGCAATCAGTGTCATTTGCTTCAGCTACCGACTACAAGACGAACGAGTCCACTGTACTGGAATGCGCGAACTTTATCCTGAACGTCGCCGCTGAGCCCACTAATCCCGCGCGGAAGGCAGCCCTGGGGGTAGTGTCCCAGTGGATGGCGGGGACACCGGATCATACGTTTCTCATAGGGGAAGCCATTGGCAAGCTAATGAATGAAAATGCAGCTGTTCTCGGCATATACATGGCTGCGATGACCAAGTATGTTCTTGAAAGCACGTCCGAACCTGCCGCGAAGGATATCGAACTAAACGCCTTCCACATCATGCTGGAATACTGCGAAGATCCGCGCAACAAAGTACCGTCAACACGGGAACTGAAGCGGGCCATGAAAGCGCGGGAGAAGGGAAAGCTGGCGGACTACCTGGCTTCCTGAGCCTGACCGAGACGCTCCACCTTTGTGATGAAGTACTTGGTGTCTCCTCGCCACGGAAAAGTAAGATACCGTTTCTTGTAATGAAGGTTTACACGTTCGCCCGTGAGCGCTACTTGTTGTAGTTCTTCAACGAGTTCCATTTCGCCCGGTTCAACTGAAAAATCGAATGCTTCCGTGATGGGGTGTGCCCCGCGAAGGGCACCAAACGTTTCAAGGTTGAGTTGACCTTCATACGTTTTGAAGACGATCCCCTTTTTGCTGATGCGAAGAACCGTACCCGCGCGTACACCTTCGTCGTATACGCCCCAGTAATAAAATGAAAATAACCCGATACCGGCGACAAGGACAATAATCAGCACGATCCGAAAAATTCTTTTCATCGTCCTTGAAGCCCGGCCCTTAAATTCCTGGAACGACATAGGGAGAAGCGTCTACTACAAGTTAAGCAAACGCCTCCGATTTTGGATGGTGTCAGTGCAAAATTAGATGGGCAACCGTCAAACGGTCATGATTTCGGATTCCTTCTTTTTCATGAGGGCATCCATCTTCGCGATGAATTCGTTGGTCAGCTTTTGCACTTCTTCTTCTCCGTTTTTGATATCGTCTTCGGAAACACCCTTGATCTTTTTGATTTGTTCGTTTGTTTCCTTACGGATATTGCGAATGCTAACCTTACCGTGTTCAACTTCCTGACCGACCTGTTTCACGAGCTGCCTTCTGCGTTCTTCAGTAAGCTGCGGCACATTGAGGATTACCTGCTGTCCATCGTTTTGGGGGGTAACACCCAGATTGGCGTTAATGATCGCCTTTTCGATTTCGTGGATCAGATTTTTTTCCCACGGTTTTATGAAAATAGTCCGTGCATCCGGCGTGGTTATGGAAGCGACCTGGTTGATGGGTGACATCGTTCCGTAGTATGATACCTGCACACCATCGAGCATGGACGGATTGGCCTTGCCTGCACGGATCTTTACCAACTCGTTACCAACATGGACATAAGCCTTTTGCATGAGCTCCCTGGCTTCGTCTAGGTACAGTTGAATTTCTTCCATCACTGTTACGTTTATAGTGGCTATAAATATAGCTGATAGACGCAAATTTACGACACGCAGCAGGCCGCTAACTGATGAGCGTACCCGCGGGTTCTCCTTCCACAACCTTCAGCAGGTTGCCCTTCTTATTCATGTCGAATACAATGATCGGCAGGTTGTTCTCCATGCACAGGGTAAACGCCGTCATGTCCATGATGTTGAGATTCTTCTCGTATGCTTCCTGGAACGTGAGCCTGGTGTAGCGCTCAGCATCAGGATACTTTTCCGGGTCGGCGGAGTACACGCCATCAACGCGCGTACCTTTGAGAACAACCTGTGCCTGTACTTCAATGGCGCGGAGGCTGGCCGTAGAGTCCGTCGTGAAATACGGGTTGCCGATACCCGCACCGAAGATGACAATCCTTCCTTTTTCCAGGTGGCGAATGGCGCGCCGACGTATAAAAGGTTCACACACCTGCTCCATCTTTATTCCCGCCATGAGTCGGGTATAGAGGCCGTGACGCTCCAGGGCGCTTTGCAAAGCCATCCCATTGATCACAGTTGCCAGCATGCCCATGTAGTCGCCCTGAACCCTATCGATTCCCAACTGCTCTGCCTGCCCCCCTCGAAAGATGTTGCCTCCGCCGATGACGATGGCTACCTCAACTCCCCGCTCGCGTACGGACTTGATTTCTTCGCAGTATTGCTCCAGCACGCCGGGGTCGATGTTTGTACTCTTGTTAGGACCCTGTAACGCCTCGCCGCTGAGCTTCAACAAAATTCGCTTGTATTTCATGTAGCCTGATCGTCAACAAAACCACGGCAAATATAGAATCTCTATCCGGGATTGAAGCGAATTTTTGAGGAAGGAAACAGAAAAATATCCGGCTATTTACTCAGAATTCCACGAGGATCTGGTTCTTCTCAACGCGATCTCCTTTTGATACATGTACTGCTTTGACCACACCCGATCCGGGTGCCCGCAATACATTTTCCATCTTCATCGCCTCAAGTACCAGTAATGGGTCGCGCTCCGCAACCGTATCGCCCTCCTTCACCTTCATGTCAACGATAAGCCCGGGCATTGGTGCCCGCACAACGTTGAGGCGGCTAGCATCATTTGTGGCGATCCCCATCTTTTCCAGGAGAAGATCAAACCGGTCTTTGATCTTTACCTCATATGACTTCCCATTGATGCGAATCACAACCACGCGGTGGCGCGCGTCAATTCGCACGATCTCACCCGTGAAACTCTTTCCTTCATAGATCAGCGAATAGGTGTTATCAGAAGCCCGCGCCACATCCACGGAGAGCAACATGTCGTCGACCAAAAGTCCCTCTTCCGTGCGTTGTATGCGAAACGTGTTCGAACCGACTGTTACTTCAAACATGATGCATCACATTTCGTGTTAATATTGGGATTTTTCCCTGAGAAGCCATCAGAAAAATGGGTTTCTTTCGTACCTTTGCGTCGTCACACGCACACATCACACGACCAGTAAACTAAGGGGTGCCTTAATATAACGGGCTGAGATCATACCCATAATACCTGATGCCGGTAATGCGGCCGAAGGGAAGGCAAGCCTGCAACGCGTGCAGGCAGGTTAAACACAGGCAGACATATTCCCCTGTACGTCCGCCAGTTTAAACCAAAACAGTTACCAACATGTTACGCTTTACGCAAACGGTGCTTCTGGCACTGTCATCGTTTGCTGCCGTCGCACAATTCCAGGTCACAGGTGCAGTGCGGCAGCACGAAACGCTCCAACCTCTTGCCGGTGCTACGGTTCAGCTGTTGCCCGGCGACCGATCTGCTGTGACCGACAGTTCCGGACATTTTTCAATCTCAAATGTGTCCCGCGGAAGATACACGCTGCTCGTTCGCTATCTCGGACACAGCGATGGCTCAATATTGGTTGATGTAACGCGCGACATCAACATCGACGTTGTGCTCAAAGAAGCACCAACGTTCACCGACGAAGTGGTCGTCGAAGCAACACGCGCGGATGAACGCACTCCAACTACGTTTGCCAATATGGATCGAGCAACCATCCGCGGACAGGATTTCGGTCAGGACCTTCCGTACCTGCTCAACTGGACACCATCGCTCGTCACCACATCGGACGCCGGCACGGGCATTGGCTATACCGGTCTACGCATCCGCGGAAGCGACGCCACGCGCATCAACGTTACCATCAACGGCATTCCCTACAACGATGCGGAATCGCTGGGTACATTCTGGGTAGACATTCCGGACATCGCATCATCGACCCGAAGCATACAGATTCAGCGCGGCATTGGCACGTCTACCAATGGCGCCGGCGCTTTCGGCGGCACAGTAAATCTGCAAACGACAATCGGTGGTGACGAACCTTTTGCAGAAGCGACAATGGCATTCGGATCATTCAACACGCGTCGATTTACGCTTTCGGCAGGCACTGGACTCATCAACGATCACTGGTCTGCAGAAGCACGGCTTTCAAAAATTATCTCAGACGGTTACATCGATCGGGCTTCTTCAGACCTGGGAGCGTACTACTTCTCCACGAACTATCGATCGGATCGCACGTTGCTGTCCGCAATATTCTTTGGCGGAAGAGAAACTACATATCAGTCGTGGTACGGCATTGACGCCGACATGATGAATGAACGTCGAACCTTCAACTACGCGGGAGCGATCTATGATGACGATGGAAATGTCGTGCGGTATTACGGAAATCAAACAGACAACTACAAGCAGGACCACACACAACTGCACTTGTCTCAGGTGTTGTCGCCTTCGACAACGTTGTCCGTAGCATTGCACTACACGTTTGGGCGAGGATACTATGAAAACTACAACCAGGACGAATCGTTTGCATCATTGGGCCTTCCCAACCTGGTCATCGGCGACAGTTTGATCGAAGCCGGTGATTTCGCTACGCGGAAATGGTTGAAGAACCACTTTTACGGCACAACATTCTCCCTTCTCCATGAAGCAGGGAATTTCGACGTGACTTTTGGAGGCGGGTACCACCGATTCACACCAGCCCGTCACTTCGGAGAAATTATATGGAGCGAGTTTGCATTTGATCAAATGCCTGGTGATCGCTACTACCAAGGCGAATCGGATAAGTCGGACGTAAACCTTTACGGAAAGATTCAGTTCCGGTTCACCGACCGTCTCAGCGGTTTTGCCGATCTACAGTGGCGGCGCGTTGCGTATGCTACCGCCGGGACGGATGACGGCCAGGTCGTATACGATATCTCCGACGAGCACAACTTCTTCAACCCCAAAGCCGGCCTCAGCTACGCGCTTGCAAATGGAGGTGTACTGTACGCTTCCTACGCAATCGCGCATCGAGAGCCTACGCGAACCGACTATCTGGAGAACGAGGTGCGGCCACGCCCCGAACGCATGGGCAACCTGGAGGCAGGTTTCCGAAAGACTTCCTCTACTTACAATATCGCTGCTAACTACTACCTGATGCGTTATAAGGATCAGCTGGTACTCACTGGTGAACTTGACAACGTGGGTGATCCGATTCGGGCCAACGTCGGCGAAAGCTACCGCACAGGCATTGAGCTCTCCGGCGGCCTACGTCTTTCGCGGTGGCTGGACTGGAACGTCAACGCCACATGGAGCAGAAACCGGAACGTCGATTACGTATGGGAAGAATCTGACGGTACAACACGGAAAGCCAATACGGCGATCATCCTCTCGCCGGACTGGATTGCGGGCAGTCAACTCACCTTCCATCCCCATCGCCGCGTCGCTATTTCGTTGTTGTCGAAGTATGTAAGCAAGCAATACCTCGACAACACCCAGAACGAGGATTTGACGCTGGACGCGTATTTCGTGAACGACCTCAGAATCAACTGGGAGTTTCAGCCGACAGGAACGAAACGCGTGGAACTGAGTCTGCTCGTCAATAACCTGTTCGACGCTGAATACTCATCAAACGGCTACAGCTACGACGGCGTGCCGTACTTTTATCCGCAAGCCGGAGTGAACGTTCTTGGGAGGATCGCGGTGAGACTGTAGGGATTAATCGCAAATCAATCCGCGTTGTCTTACTTTTGTCATCCGGAGACAACGCCATGCAAGCCGCAATTGCCAAGGCAAAGGACTTTACTGCATCGCTTCTGCGCCTGACGCGGGTGTGGAATCTGCTGATCATTGCCCTGGCGCAATATTTCACGGCTGCTTACCTGGTTGATGAAGACGTTGTCCTCAATCCGAGGCTGGCACTTCTCACATTGTCGACGCTCCTCGTTGCAGCAGCGGGCTACATCATCAACGACTACTACGACGTCAAAATCGACCTCATCAACAAGCCCGAACGGGTAGTGGTGGGACGAAGCATCGGTCGCCGCTACGCGCTTCTGCTTCACACCGTATTCTCTGCGGTAGGAATCGCCATCGGCGCTTACCTGTCGCTCTGGATCGGGGCTGTGAACCTGTTCTCCGTGTGGCTGCTCTGGCTGTATTCGAATACACTGAAGAGAAAGCCGTTCATTGGCAATGTAGCCGTGGCGCTCCTCACAGGACTCAGCATCCTTGTTGTCGACGCACTATTTTATCCGCATCACAGTCTGATATGGATCTACGCGTTGTTCGCGTTCTTCATGACCCTCGTTCGTGAAATCGTCAAGGACATGGAAGACCTGAAAGGCGATAACACCTTCGGATGCCGCACGCTGCCCATCCTCCTCGGTATTCGACGGACAAAGGCCGTGATCTTCCTGATCCTGATTGTATTTCTTACCAGCGTGGTGATACTCAATCGCTCATACACTCAGCTGCCGTTATACTACTTCGCGCTGTTTCTGTTCGCTCCCGTGTCGCTGCTTGCCATCTGGCTGTTAAGGGCAGACATGAAGAAGGAGTTTACCTGGATCAGCACTTTCTGCAAGGTCATTCTCGTGCTGGGGATTATCAGCATGGCATTCGTTTGAGGTGACATTTTGCCCTCTGCCGCGGATTCCTTTCTTTTGCGCAATGCAGAACGCCCGAATTGCCATCCTCGCCTCCGCGAGCGGAACCAATGCAGAAGCCATCATCAACTATTTCAGGGATCATCCCTCGATCTCAGTAGCGGTTGTGTTGTCAAATAATCCAAAGGCCTTTGTTCTCGAACGTGCTCGCAAACATGGCATTCCCACTGTTGTCTTCAACCGGCATGACTTCTACAACACCGAGCGCGTTGCCGATATCCTTCGCGACATGGGCATCTCACACCTTGTTCTCGCTGGGTTTCTGTGGCTTGTGCCTGACAATCTTCTTCAGATGTACCCATCACGCATTGTGAACATACATCCCGCGTTGCTGCCGTCGTACGGCGGAAAGGGAATGTACGGCATGCGCGTTCACGAAGCTGTAAAAGCCTCGGGCGATTCGAAGACCGGCATCACCATTCACGAAGTCACACCCGCGTATGACGAAGGTCCCGTAATCTTTCAGACTTCCTGTGAGATAGATGTCGACGATTCGCCAGAGTCCATCGCTGAAAAAGTGCATCGGCTGGAGCACTACCATTATCCGAGAGTGATTGAAAAATGGATTAATAACCATTAACTTGCCGATACCTGACAGAGCCATTCGCACTATGCTCATAAAACGCACGATATGGATTTCTCTGAATTGCCGCTAAGTACCGAATGGATCATCATCTACGTCTTCATTGCGCTGGCGATCATCGTGCCGATCATTGCAATCATTGATGTCATACGAAGCAAATTCAAACGACCCTACGACAAGGCCATCTGGCTGCTCATGATTATCTTCCTAAACCTCCTCGGCGCCCTACTGTATTTCAGCCTCAGCCGCGAACGGAAAAAACCAAGAACATAACCTTGAAATGGCGACCGCCGCCAACTACTGATTATTGAATACCGGTTATCCTTATGTGACCTATGTGACCCTAATTGTTCTATGTGGTTCCAAAAATTTTGTTGGAACCACATGGAACACATAGCTCTACGGTGCATTCACCTCATTAAACCCCGAATCCTCCTCCGTCCAGCTCATCGGATATTTGGCGTCCACGAACTGCAGCGCATCCTCCGTAAGATGCAGCGGGCGAAAAGTATCGATCATAACGGCAAGCTCTTCCGTGGCCTTGGCGCCAATGCTCTTCTCTACCGTGCCGGGATGCGGGCCGTGCGGCAGGCCGCCAGGGTGTAGTGTAAAGCTGCCTCTTTCGATGCCTCTTCTGCTCATGAAGTTGCCCTCGGCGTAGTACAACACTTCATCGCTGTCGATGTTGCTGTGATTGTACGGAGCAGGAATTGCAAGAGGATGATAGTCGAAAAGACGCGGCACGAACGAGCAGATTACAAAGTTGTGGCCCTGGAATGTTTGGTGGACTGGCGGTGGTTGATGGATGCGTCCCGTGATCGGTTCGAAGTCGTGAATAGAGAACGCATAGGGCCAGAGAAAGCCATCCCAACCCACCAGATCCATCGGGCTAAAATCATAGTGATAACTGTGAAGATAACCCTGCTTCTTGATCTTGATCAGCCAGTCGCGACGATCAGGATCGGTGACGAGTTCTTCAGGCGGCCTTATGTCACGTTCGCAATAAGGCGAGTGCTCAAGCAGCTGACCTAGTTCATTCCGGTATCGCCGAACGGTTTCGATGGGAGACGCTGACTCGATGATAAGAAGGCGAAGCGGGCCCTCGGCAAATTCTATCCTGTAGATCACAGTACGCGGGATTACGACATAATCTCCTTTTCGGAACGTGAGCCTTCCGAAAGGAGAGTAGAGCACACCCTCACCGTCGTGAACAAACAGCACTTCGTCGCCCTCTGCATTTTTGTAGAAGTAATCCATCTTACGCTGAGAAGGCGCGCAGATGGAGAGGGCGCAATCTGAGTTTGCGAGCAAAACTTTTCTCGCAGACAAATAATCGTCGCCCGTAGTTTCTACGCCGGACGTATTGAGATGGGTATGACGGAGTCTGTAGTCAGTGAGCAGTCGCGGCCCATAGGGCACCGACTCGCCTACTGCGCGCACGCGCGTAGGCGGATTGATATGATAGAGGATAGAATAAATTCCGGAGAAGCCTTTTGAACTGACCACCTCTTCGCGGTATAGGCTGTTGTCCGGTTGGCGAAATTGGGTATGCCGTTTAGGCGGCACGCGCCCCAGTCGATAGTAGTACATAGCGTTCAGGTTAATAATGCTTCAAGATAAGGAATCGGCCTTACAACCTGAGGAGCTGCCGACGTTTACATGTCCATGCGGTCCATCTCAGGCGCTTGGTCGAATAACCTGAGTGCCTGCTGGAGAATTTCATTTGTCTCGTTGAAGATCGGATAGTAGCCGTCGTTCTTCCACACACCTTTCGCAATCTGTGCCTTGAGGTGGATCTGGAAGAGGCGTTTCTTCTTCCGTAGTTCGGCATAGTCGGGACGTGCCTTGTTCCGCACGCCTACCTGCACAAGTTCTTCCAGCATCTTATCTGTCACGACAAAGTTCCGCCTGTAGTTTTCGTATCCCATGTCCTCAAGTTCCTTCTTGTGCTTTTCAGCATAGTAGAAGGCATACTCGAACATGGCATACGTCGAGTACAGTTCATTGAGATAATGACTGTTCAGCGAGGTGTCGAGCGGAACGAAATAATCCGGCATGATTCCTCCGCCGCCATAGACCGACCGCCCTTTGAGTGTCAGGTACTTGAGCGAATCGTTCAGGTGAATGCTGTCGGCGTGGAAGAACTCCCCGTGGTTGTACCTGCTGATGATGTCGCGTGCATAGGCCTGTTCGTCATCATAAGGTTTTTGGATAGAGCGGCCGCTGGGTGTATAGTACCTCGATATGGTTAGTCGTATTTCAGAGCCGTCACTGAGGTCGAAAGGACTTTGCACAAGACCCTTCCCGAAACTGCGTCTGCCCACGATGAGCGCACGGTCATTGTCCTGCAACGCTCCTGCAACAATCTCCGATGCCGAAGCGCTTCCCTCGTTTACAAGGACAATGAGATCGCCATTCTCAAAGCTGCCACGCGACGTTGCATTTGCCGATTGATCGTAGCGGCTGTTGTTGCCTTTCGTATATACGATGCGACGTGATGCAGGAAGGAATTCGTCGGCAATGTCAATGGCGATGTTGAGGTAACCTCCCGGATTACCCTGCAGGTCGAAGACTAGTTTCTTCATGCCCTGCTCCTTAAGCTTTCGTATTGCCTTTGTGAACTCCTCGTAGGTCGTCGCAGCGAACCGGCTCACCTTGATGTAGCCGATCTCATCGTCGATCATGTAGGCAGCGTCAACGGAATATTGTGGAATCTTGTCGCGAACGATGTTGAACACGAGTTCCTGTTTACCTCGCAAGACTCCTACCTGGACTTCCGTGCCCTTTGGCCCTTTCAGGTATCGCATGACATCTTCGTTGGTGATGCCGATACCGCCGACGTTCATGGTGTCGACGCGGATGATCTTGTCACCTGAAAGTATGCCTACGGCCTCAGACGGTCCCCCGCTGAGGGGTGATACCACGACGATCGTATCGTTGAAGATCCGGAATTCGATCCCGATGCCATCAAAGTTGCCACGCAAGTCTTCGTTGGCGCGCTCGCGATCCCTGGCCGGAATGTAGGCAGAGTGCGGATCGAGTTTCGACAGCATGTCCTGGAGTGTCTCCTCGACAAGGTCATGCGTATTTACCTCGTCTACGTACGACTCCTTGATTTGTGTAAGTACCTCCCGGAATTTCCTTACCTCCGGGTCGACGTCCGCGTCGTCTCTTTTTCCAAATGTGGCGCCAACGAGTACTCCTGCCGCCAGGCCCGCAAAAAGGACGAAAGGAAGCCGGATCTGACTCTTCGTGTTCGAAATCTCCATACGCCAATAATGCCGTTCTAATTAATAATCAACGAAATCACGCGCAAATTCATTCTTTGCGGCAACCCATCGCGCCAAAAATCAAAAATAGTCTATGCCGCAATGGAAAGAGACAAAAATCAGACAGATTTCATTTGGCAATGATTAAGCGCATAAATTTTAAAGCGATTGCCTATCTTTACCCGTTGCAGTATGGAAAAATCGGCCTTCAGGGAAAAGAGCATTGGCGAACTAGTAGACGAGAACTACGTGCATGGCTACGTACTGTATTACCTGGGTGTCCGTTTCTACGAGTATTCCGGACACACGCTTGAACAGGTCTGCCGGGAAAGGAACCTGAAACTCGACCAGGTAATCCGGGAACTTGAATCGCCCACCCTCCTCCAGGAGGCCCAGCTTCCGCTTGTCGACTACCCCCTCGACCTGATCATCGAATACCTGAAGCACGCACACTTCCTTTTTATAAAGCACAAGTTGCCATACATCGGACGGCTTGTAGAGTCATTCCGGGCCAACCACCCCGACTACATCCACCTGGAAAAAGACTTGAAGCTGGTGTTCCCTCTTTTTGTAGAAGACTTTATCGAGCACATTTACGAAGAGGAAGACACGTTATTCAGTTACATCCGGTTGCTCGAGCGGGCGCTTAAAGGAAAGGCCAATCCATCGAAGCTCTACTACGAGCTGGAGAAAAATTCTATCCACAAGCTTTCCGTCGAGCACGAAGCGCACGATGATGAAATGGAAGGTATCCGGAGGATTACCAACGATTACACACTTGATCGCAGCGCTCCTCTCCACATACGCGTCATCTTCCAGGAACTTCAGGAGTTTGAGAAGAGCCTGATCACGCACGCACGGATCGAAAACGAAATTTTGTTCCCGAAGGCAATGGCCCTGGAGAACAGGGTGAAGCAACTCTTTTTTGAAAAGACCCGCTTCAACTGAAATCCGCAATGCGACAAGTTCTGCTTAACCTTGCGGTCACCATCGACGGCTATATTGCCGGTCCCAATGGCGAGTACGATTGGTGCTTTACAGATAACGATTACGGACTTACCGCTTTCAACAAACGGGTCGACACGTTCATTATGGGACGCAAGACCTGGGAAGTGTCACAGCAGTATCTTGGAGACGGATCTTCCGAAGAATCCTCTGGGTCAACGATCATCGTATTCTCAAGGACTCTCAAAAAAGCGTTTGACAATGTGCGCATCGTCAACGAAGATCCCGTGGCCTTCGTCAAAGAATTAAAGCGCCAACCCGGCAAGGACATCTGGTTGTACGGAGGTGGCGAAATCGTGACGCAATTCCAACAAGCCAACGCCATTGATGAAATGCACCTGTCCGTTCACCCCCTGCTTCTGGGTGACGGAATTCCGCTGTTCGGGAAAAGCGATCGCACCCCGTTCGAACTGGTAGAGTCCATTCCCTACCCCAGCGGCCTCGTTCAATTAATATATCGGAGAAAGAGCCCCGGGCCTTGGGAAGATTGATCGGTATCGACTATGGACTGAAGCGGACCGGCCTCGCCGTTACCGACCCGTTACGCATCATCTCTACCCCGCTTGAAACGGTGGCGACAACCGAACTCCTTCCTTTTCTTAAAGCCTACCTTGCCAGGGAATCTGTGGATGCGTTTGTTGTCGGCATGCCCAGGATGATGTCCAACGCAGACTCGCCGGTTGCCCCCCAGGTCCGGAAATTTGTGGAACAGTTGCGGCAGACCTTTCCTGAAAAGACTATCCATCTGGTGGACGAACGGTTTACCAGCTCCCTCGCGAAACACGCACAGCTCACTGGGGGAATGAAGAAAAAGGACCGCCGGGACAAGGCGAATCTGGACAAGATCAGCGCGACCATAATCCTGCAAGGGTTCCTGGAATCAGGCCGGGGCTAACAGCCGTTCCCCTGGACTACGGATTTTATCTTTGCGAATATGCGTTACCTTTGGCGGAAGACTGTAAGGACATGATTTACCCCATTGTATTATACGGAGACCCCGTACTGCGACAGCCGACAGCCGAGATCACCCATGGCGCGGACCTCAAGGAATTAATCCGTGACATGTTCGAGACGATGGAGCACGCGCAAGGGATAGGCCTCGCGGCACCCCAGATCGGCAAGTCGATCCGCCTTTTTGTCGTGGATGGCACGGGATTGGAGGACGAGCCCGGAATGGAAGGCTTCAGGAAAGCGTTTGTTAATCCTACACTCCTCGAAGAGCTGGGCAACGATTGGGAATTTGAGGAAGGCTGCCTCAGCATCCCGAACATCCGGGAACCTGTTTCGAGGAAGGAAAAGTTGCGGATCCGCTACTATGACGAGGACTGGAACCTTCACGAAGAAGAGTACGACGGCATGAAGGCACGGATCATCCAGCACGAGTACGATCACATCGAGGGCAAACTGTTCATCGACTACCTGACTCCGTTAAAGAAGCGGCTCCTGAAAGGCAAACTTTCCGATATTTCAAAAGGGAAGGTCGAAACCGAATACCGCATCAAGTACAAAGTGTGATCCGGGCGTTCCCGCCGGACCTGCCGCACCTATGAACCTTCGCTCAAAGCTGCCCGACGTCGGAACGACAATCTTTACGGTCATGTCACGCATGGCTGCCGACTATGGCGCCATTAACCTCTCACAGGGGTTCCCCGATTTTCCTGTCGACAAGCGACTCACAGCGCTGGTAAGTCGATACATGGATGAAGGCTACAACCAATACGCGCCGATGGCAGGCCTGCCGGAACTCCTTCACTCGGTAGCGACCGTAGTGAAAAGCTCGTACGGTTTCAATCCTAATCCCGAAAAAGAAATCACGATCACCGCAGGCGCAACTGAAGCGCTGTTTTCTTCCATTGCCGCTTTCGTCGGCCCGGATGAGGAGGTGATCATGTTCGATCCATCCTACGATTTGTATGACCCGGCCGTGCGGCTCTGCGGTGGCAGGCCGGTGCGGATCACACTCAGGCCACCCGACTTTGCTATCGACTGGGATCTCGTAGAGAAGTCGATCACTTCGAAGACCCGGATGATCATGATCAACACGCCACACAATCCGACGGGAAGGACTTACACTCCCGGGGACTTGCAGGCACTGGAACAACTCGCGCTCAGGTACGGGTTGATTGTCTTGAGTGATGAGGCGTATGAGCGTATCATCTTTGACGACCTGCGTCACGAAAGTGTCTTGCATTACCCTGCATTGCGGTCGCAAAGCATTGGTGTCTTCTCGTTTGGAAAAACGTTTCACGCTACGGGATGGAAGATCGGGTACACGGTTGCGCCAGAATCGCTCACTAATGAAATCAGGAGGACACATCAGTTCATCACTTTCAGCATCAACACGCCCATCCAGAAGGCACTGTCTGAATATCTGAAGGATGAATCCAACTACAATTCAATCGGAACATTTTACCAGAGGAAGCGCGACTTTTTCCTTGAACAAATTCGCGGATCGTCGTTTGAACCGATCCCCAGCCGGGGCACATATTTCCAGCTGGTGTCTTATAAATCCTTGTCGGACAAGCCGGAAATGGACATGGCCGTAGAAATGACACAGAAGCACAAGGTCGCCTGTATCCCCGTTTCTGTATTTTACAAGGATCAGCTGAACCAGCAGTTGCTCCGGTTTTGTTTTGCAAAGAAGGACGAGACTTTGGAGGAGGCTGGTCATATCCTGAGAAAGCTCTAGCATTCTCCCACTCATTTGTTTTATTTGCGCCCAATCTTATGACGGACCTCAACATCACGATAATACAATCCGATCTGCATTGGGAAGATATCGGCGCCAACCTGGCCATGTTCGAAGAAAAGATCTGGGGCATTGGCGGCAACACCGATGTGATCATCCTCCCTGAGATGTTCACCACAGGCTTCACAATGGCTGCACCGCGTCTGGCTGAAGTGATGAACATGAGGACCACGAGATGGATGCGGCAAATGGCCGATCAGACGGGTGCGCTCATCCTGGGAAGTTTCATTTGCAATGTGCACGATCGCTTTTACAACCGATTGTTGTGGATGGAACCGGGTGGAAACTTCAGAACCTACGACAAGCGTCACCTCTTCAGGATGGCAGAAGAACAGAAGACCTATAGCGCAGGCGAAAGTCTTCTGATTGGCACATGGAAAGGATGGCGGATTTGTCCCATCGTGTGTTACGATCTCCGGTTCCCTGTGTGGTGCAGAAACCGTTACGACCACACCTCGCGCACCTTGTCATACGATCTGCTCGTGTGCGTGGCGAATTGGCCGACGGCAAGGATCGAGGCATGGGATACATTATTAAAGGCAAGAGCCATCGAGAACCTCTGCTATGTAGCCGGTGTGAATCGAGTGGGGACAGACGGCAACCGCATCGAATACAACGGCCACTCTTCGGTGGTGAGTCCCAAAGGAGAATCCATATTCACCCTGGAAAGCATTGACACCAGCAAGTCCATCGTGCTGAACGCTCATTCCCTTCAAGCCTTCAGGGACAAGTTCCCTGCTTTCCTGGACGCTGACGACTTTTCTATCGATTTCGAACCCTACGAGACATCGGGTTATCTCCAGGGACTGAGTTGATCATCCGCGCGCGAACTGTTTCACCATCTTCCGGATCAACTCCTCCTCATCATTCTTGATGAACTTCTCATCGAGTGTGCGAAGGAGCTTTTCGGCATTGGCATGCTCACCGGAAAATACGGCCAGGTGGATTTTTTCCTGGCACTCGAACAGGTGGCTGAACAGGGAGAGCACGTTGTTTAAGGGCTGGTCTGGCTTTTTCGCATACACCAGCAGGAAGGTATGCTGCGACTGACTGACGAGCTTCTTCACGAGATCCACCACGTGTGGCTCGGAGAGGGTGTCCACATCCGCGCCGATGACATCATCAGCGAGGGACGAGGCGAGATGCAGCATCGGACGCTCGTAACCCTGATCCTGCCAATCACCAATGTTGATCTGTAAAAACAGTCGCATAACCAAAACTAAGCACCTAAACCAAATATTCTAAAAATTCAGGTCCTAACCTTTTTCCAACTTCTTGAGCGCTCCCTCATTTTTTTGATAGTTTTGCGCTTTCAATTCCCGCAGCATGACCAGAAAAATCTCCCGAGTATTGGTTTCTGTTTTTTACAAAGAGAAACTCGAGCCCATCATCGAGGAGCTTGCCCGGCACGGGGCAACCTTTATTTCCACGGGTGGTACCCAAACCTTCATCGAGGAACTCGGGCATCCCGTCACCCCGGTTGAATCGCTCACAGGGTATCCCTCCATTTTCGGCGGCCGCGTCAAGACGCTTCACCCTGCGATCTTTGGCGGAATCTTGTTCCGTCGCGGAGACGAAATTCACGAAGAAGAGGCCAGCCGATTTAACGTGGCCCCTATTGACCTCGTCATCGTCGATCTCTATCCATTTACCGAAACAGTGGCGGCGGGTAAGCCCGAACCCGACGTGATCGAAAAGATTGACATCGGTGGAATATCGCTCATCAGGGCAGCAGCCAAGAACTATCAGGATGTGCTCATCGTATCGTCACGCTCCCAATACGACGAACTGCTGGCATTGCTGAGGGAAAAACAATGCACCACGACGCTTGATGACCGCAGGAGGTTTGCGGCAATGGCGTTCGATGTCACCGCATCATACGATACGGCGATCTTCGATTACTTCAACACGAAGGAACAACTGGCGGTGTTCAGGAAGTCGTACAGCCCGGCTCGCCCACTGCGCTATGGAGAGAACCCGCATCAACAGGCTGCGTACTTCGGCGACCTCGACGCATTGTTCGAACAGTTAAACGGAAAGGAACTCTCGTACAACAATCTGGTTGACATCGACGCGGCGCTCGGACTCCTTCGGGAATTTCAGGACGAGACTGCTTTCGTAATTGTTAAACATACCAATGCTTGCGGCGCAGCAACGGCCGTTACGGTTAAGGAAGCATACAAGAAAGCGTTCGAGGCTGACACGCTGTCGGCGTTTGGCGGCATCCTCGTTACGAACAAGACGGTTGACATGGCGGCAGCGAACGAGATGAACCCGTTGTTCTTTGAAATCCTTGTCGCCCCGGACTTTGAAGCGGACGCACTCGAACTTCTTCGGGCAAAGAAGAATCGGATTCTCCTCCGACTGAAAAGCTATCCCGAAGCCAGAAAGCAATTCCGGAGTCTCCTGGGTGGTGTGATTGAACAGGACGCCGACCTGAAGACCGATAGCGTTGAAGACCTGAAGACCGTTACGAAGAGGGCGCCAACTTCGGAAGAGGTAAAGGCGTTATTGTTTGCTTCGAAAGTCTGTAAGCATACCAAGTCGAACACGATTGTGCTTGCTACGGACGGCCAGATGTTGGCCAGCGGGACGGGTCAGACATCCCGGGTCGATGCCCTTAAACAGGCGATTGAAAAAGCCCGGGCCTTCGGGTTCGACCTGAAGGGAGCGGTAATGGCTTCTGACGCGTTCTTCCCATTTCCCGATTGTGTTGAGCTGGCTTGGAAGGCCGGCATCACGGCGGTGATTCAGCCGGGAGGATCGGTTAAGGATAAGGACTCGATTGCCTTTTGCGATGAGCACGACATGGCGATGGTGTTTACGGGCATCCGTCACTTCCGTCATTGAAAAGACGAAGTAAGTCGTTCAGCGAAGCGGCTCATGTAAATGGGCAAAAAACTTACATTTTTAATCGCTGAAACAATAATTTGGTAAATTGAGTGCAATTTTAGCCGAGCGCGGAACCGTTAGCCCCAAGCAGGCGGGCATTTTTCAAAACCTTATCGGACACTGAATACATGGGATTTTTTGATTTTTTTACCAGCGACATTGCCATAGACCTTGGCACTGCCAACACCCTTATTATCTACAAGGATAAGATCGTAGTAGACGAACCCTCCATCATTGCGATTGATAAAACCACCAACAAGGTACTCGCCATCGGGAGGGAAGCCATGCAGATGCATGAAAAAACTCACGAAAATATAAAAACCATACGACCCCTAAAGGAGGGGGTTATCGCCGACTTCCACGCGGCGGAAATGATGATCCGAGGTCTGATCAAAATGATCGACACGGGTAAGCGCCTCTTCCCCCCGTCTCACCGGATGATCATCTGCATCCCTTCAGGGATTACCGAAGTGGAAAAGCGCGCCGTTCGCGACTCAGCCGAGCATGCGGGAGCCAAGGAAGTATACATGATCCATGAACCCATAGCCGCAGCCGTGGGTATCGGGATCGACATCGAAATGCCTATCGGAAATATGATCGTGGACATCGGGGGTGGCACTACCGATATTGCGGTTATCGCCCTTTCGGGAATTGTTTGCGACCAGTCCATCCGCGTGGCAGGCGATACGTTCAACCGCGACATCCTCGACTACATGCGTCGCCAGCACAACCTGCTGATCGGTGAACGTTCGGCCGAGAAGGTTAAGATCGAGGTAGGCTCAGCGCTTACTGAGCTCGACGACGCTCCGGAGGATTATGAAATCCGGGGTCGCGACCTGATGACAGGAATTCCAAAAACCATAAAAATATCCTATTCGGAAGTTGCCTTCGCCCTCGACAAATCTGTTTCCAAGCTGGAAGAGGCTGTATTGAAGGCGCTTGAAACCTCACCCCCCGAACTGTCGGCTGACATCTACGAACGCGGTATTTACCTTACCGGTGGCGGTGCGCTGTTGCGCGGGTTGGACAAGCGGCTGGCTCTGAAAACCAAATTACCCATCCACGTAGCCGATGATCCCCTACGCGCGGTTGTTCGCGGTACCGGGATGGCGCTCAAGAACCTGGAGAATTTCAGAGCTGTGCTGATGACATGATGGCATGGAGCGGTTATTCCTATTTTTTTACGAAAACCGTGCCTTCTTCACGTTCCTCTTGCTGGAAGTCATCTGTGGATGGCTGATCGTCTCCAGCAACCACTACCAAAGTGCCCAGTTTTTCAATTCTTCCAATAGCCTCGTGGCAGCCATTAATGGCTTTTCGCACGGTGTAGGCGAATATTTCTCTTTAAGAAAAACCAATGAGGCCCTCGCGAGAGAGAACGCCGACCTCCGGACAGCGCTGGAGCGACAAAATCAGTTGCTGTATTCCGTAAGAGCACATGGCGCAGCAGACACGACCATCATCAACCGGTTCGAATTTGTCAGCGCAAAAGTCGTGAACAACTCGGTCGATCGCGTTATCAACTTTATCACGATAGACAAAGGATCCTCGTCAGGCATTGAGGAAGGGATGGCCGTCATTGGCAATGCCGGAGCAGTAGGAAAAGTAAAGGCCACGTCCGAACACTACAGCGTGGTGATCTCCATGCTTAACGTCGACGTGATGACGTCGGCGATGATAAAACGCACCGGCCACTTTGGTACAGTGCAATGGGATGGCAAGGATCCCCTTTTCGTGAATCTGCACTACATCCCCCGTCACGTGCGACCTGTTGTTGGAGACACGGTAGTGACATCGGGATACAACGCCGTATTTCCTGAAGGCATAATGATCGGTACGATCGATCACATTGCGTTGAACGATGCCGATCCTTTTTATGAATTGAAGGTACGACTCTCACAAGACTTTCAACGACTGTCGTATGTCACGGTTGTAAAGAGCTACCTGAAGACTGAGCAGGACTCACTTGAAACTCCCTTTCTTGAAGTAGAACGATGAGCAGGCTGGGGATCCGACATATTCTCTTGTTCTTCCTGTACCTCGGCTTGCAGGTGGTCATTATGAAACATGTCGTGTTGTTTCACACTGCATTCTGCTTCATCTACGTTGCCTACCTGCTGCTGTTGCCAGTCGAAGTGAATCCCCTCGTACTTATGGGACTTGGATTCACGCTCGGTTTTACGATAGACATCTTCTACGACAGCCTCGGTATGCACGCGATGGCTTCCGTGCTGATCATGTACCTGAGAAATTACTGGTTGAAGCTGATCACGCCACAAGGTGGTTATGACACCAACGCAGTGCCGGTTTTGTCGATGAACGGCGTCCAGTGGTTTTTGATATACCTGATGCCCTTAGTATTTTTGCATCACGCCGTACTATTTTTTATTGAGGCGGGGGGCTTTCGGCTCTTTTGGTCTACCTTGTGGAAAGCCCTGGCGAGCTCGATGCTGACCACCCTTGTAATCGTCATTTTTCAATTCATGTTCGGCCAAAAGAGGCGGGTATGAACGAAGGAAGAAAAGAAATCATTCAGGTTGTTTTCGTGCTGGTGGCTATCGTCTTCCTGCTGAAGTTGTTTGTTATCCAGGTAATCGATCGCAGCTACAGCGACCTTGCTGAAACCAACGCCATCCGAAAGGAAATTCTCTATCCCGTCCGAGGTCTTATCACCGATCGCAATGGGAAACTCATGGTGTATAACAGTCCTGAGTATGACCTGCTGATCATACTAAAGGAAGTACACTACCTTGACACTGCCCGCTTCTGCTATGTGTTCGACATCACGCCCGAACAACTTCGCCAGCAGTTTGCTCAACTTTACGCCGACATCCGAAATAAGCGCGCATCGGAGTTGCAACCCACGCCGTTCCTCAAACAGCTTTCGAATCGCGACTTCGCTAAGATCCAGGATCACATTGACGAGTTCGAAGGCTTTTACATCCAGGCACGGACGACGAGAGCTTATGCATCGGATGCAATTGCAAACGCGGTCGGATATGTCAGCGAGATTACGAAGAATCAACTAGCCAACGACTCAACCAAGTTCTACCGCCAGGGCGACTATATCGGTCAGAGCGGACTGGAAGCATATTACGAAACCTACCTTCGCGGGACTCGCGGCGTAAGGTACTTGCTCCGAAACAAGGACGGCATCATCAAAGGACCCTACAAAAACGGACGGTATGACACGCTTTCGATCCCGGGTCAGGATCTCACCACAACAATCGATCTGGATCTTCAGGAGTACGGTGCATTCCTGATGAAAGGAAAGTCAGGAAGTATCATCGCCATCGAACCTGCAACCGGCGAAGTCCTGGCTATGATTTCGGGTCCTTCTTACGATCCGTCACTGCTAACGGGTAGGAACTACAGTTCAAACTTTCTGCTTATCAGCAACGACACAAACAAGCCGCTGTTCAACCGGCCTCTCATGGCTCAATACCGGCCGGGGTCAATCTTTAAGATCGCGCAGTCGATGGTGGCACTCCAGGAAGGTGTTATCACGCCAGAAACCCGCATACCCTGCAACCGCGCCATCATCGGATGCCATGGCGCTCACACGAACGAAGATTTGAGGGGCGCCATCACGCACTCCTGTAATCCCTATTTCTACAATGTGTTGCGCCGCATGCTTAACAAAGGAGTCTCCAACGATCCCTTTGAGGATACGCGCATCGGACTCGCAGAATGGGATAAGCACATACGCAGCTTTGGACTGGGTAGTCCGCTGGGCATCGACCTTCCCAATGAGAAGGGCGGCATGGTGCCGAATCCCGCGTACTACGATCGGGCATATCGTGGACGGCCCTGGAAGTTTTCCAACATCTATTCCATCGCCATCGGCGAAGGGGAAAATCTCGTCGTGCCGCTGCAGATGGCAAACTTCGCTGCAATCATCGCCAACCGGGGCTTCTACTATACACCCCACCTGGTTAAGTCGATCGGAAAATCCGGACTTCCACTTCCGCGCTATCAGGAAAAGCATTACACAACCATAGATCCGAAGCATTTTGAGATTGCCGTTGAAGCTATGGAGCGCGTGGTGTCAGAAGGGACCGGGCAATACCGTGCGAGACTCCGGGACATCACCGTCTGCGGCAAGACCGGTACCGTACAAAATGATCCCCTCCCCGACCATTCCGTATTCATTGCATTTGCTCCGAAAGACAATCCCAAGATCGCCGTTTCGGTTTACGTTGAGAGCGCAGGCCAGGGGGCCAGGGCAGCTGCTTCCATTGCCAGCCTCATGATCGAGAAATACCTGATCGGTGAAACGCAGCGACCGATGATTGAAGATTACGTGCTGAAGGGACAATTCCTCTACTAAATGATACGCGAGGAGAAGATATCGAACCGCATGGATTGGATTACCGTACTGCTGTACGGTATCATTGTGTTCTGGGGATGGCTCAACATCTTCTCCGTAACATACGAGGAAAACCAATTCATCTTCGACCCTTCCATTAACTCCGGGCGGCAACTCATCTTTATCGCCTCGTCGATTGCCATCATCATGTTCATCCTCATCATGGACATGCGGTTCTACGAGACATTTGCCTGGGTGATCTACGGGGTGATGCTCTTCCTGTGTATCGTCGTCGTGTTCACCGGTCATGAAGTCGGCGGAAACCAGGCGTGGTTACGGATCGGTTCGTTCGGTTTTCAGCCTTCTGAATTCATGAAGTTTGCCACGGCCCTGGCGGTGGCAAAGTACATCGGCACGGTCGGGTTCAAGATGGATCAGATCAGGAACCAGATCAGGCTTTTCACCATCATCGGTGTGCCAATGGCCGTGATCCTGTTACAGAAGGATACGGGAACTGCGCTAGTATTTACAGCATTCGTGCTGGTCTTCTACCGCGAAGGCATGTCGCCGTTCCTGATCCTCGTTGGTATTGGCGTTGCTATCATCTTTATCCTTACGCTTCTTGTCGAGAACGAGTACATCCTCTTTGCCATCATCGGCTGTGTTTGGCTAACGCTGGTGCTGCTCGGCAAGAAGAAGCGCAAGCGCATCATGGTACTCACGGCGACGGCGCTGATGCTGATAGGCACCATAAAGAGCGTGGACTTCATTTTTAATAACGTTCTTAAGGAACACCAGCAAAAGCGCATTCGCGTGTTACTGAACCCTGACCTCGACCAGCTGGGCGCCGGCTATCACGTGTATCAGTCCAAGGTAGCCATCGGTAGCGGAGGAATGTGGGGAAAAGGATTTTTGAAAGGGACACAAACCAAGCTGAAGTTCGTACCGGAACAGAGCACCGACTTTATATTTTGTACGATTGGTGAAGAGCACGGTTGGGTTGGCAGCCTGATGGTAATCGTCTTATTCGTGGCCTTGCTCTTCCGCGTGGTGTACCTGGCCGAACGACAGAAGAGTCGTTTCGCGCGGGTGTACGGTTATTGCGTCGCGTGTATTTTATTCTTCCACTTCACAATTAACATCGGGATGACGATCGGGCTCTTCCCTGTTATCGGTATACCGCTACCTTTCTTCAGCTACGGTGGATCCTCGCTGTGGGGATTTACGATTCTGCTCTTCATTCTGTTGAAACTTGACGCGCACCGTCTGCAAGTAATGAATCGGGGCTGATTCCAGTCGCAGATGCAGACGCAACGCACCCTTTGCCACTGCATCTGGTTACTGGGGACCAAAGCGTTTCTCCAGCAGTTCCATGAACTCATGAAACTCCTCACTCTCCCGATCCCACTCCTGGTAATTCCTTTCCAGATAGCGCAGCGCACCTTGCAGGTGATCCTGGCGGTCGAGGTCTTCGATAGCGCGGCTGAATAATTCAAAGTCGCCGTGAAACAGGACCTTGGTAAACATGAACTTCTGATTGATTGTCAGGCTTTCCTTGATGCTCGTGATCCTCATAAACTGATCAGCAACCAGGGGCCGGGGTTCCTGGGAAAGCTTGTCGTTGACGGTTGACTTGACCGGCTGCCACTGGTAGTGATTGGCTGGTTCGGGGTCAATGCGGGGCTTAGGTTCTTCTTTCTTTTCGTAGAACGAGTCAATCGACACCGGGACCACACGCGAAAAGGCAGCCAGGTATTCATCGATATCCTCTGGTGTGAAATTCACTTCTTCAAGGATCGAATCGAGTAAAGCGAAGGCCTCGTTTCCTGAAATAGAATTTACCTGTCGCTCCTGCAACTTTTCGAGCAATCGTTGAAGGGGTGCCTTGTTGATCCTGACGTATTTCAAATGGTCGGCGAATTCAGAAGGTACCAGCTCCGTGTGCTTCTCGATCAGATCAGCGAAGAAATCGTAAGGATCTACAATCAACAGGAGCGTGTTGTACGTTGCCTTCCGCAGCAGCGGCGTGAAATTGACCCGGTCAACACGGATGTGGTTTGAAAGCGTGTTCATCATCGCTGCTGTTGCTTCCCGGACTTCAGGAGCGTCGTAGTCGAAATACGGACTACGGTTTTTTATGCTCTCCTGCTTCCAGGTGCGGAACAGTTCATAGATGACAAAGAGGTTGATTTGTTTGATTTCGCTGAATTGGAGGATCTCCTTGCCGGTGATTGAATCCCGCGAAGCAAACCAATTTCCGATCAGCTTTTCAGAAAACTCTTCGCTATACCGCTCAATTGCCCTCAGATTGATTTTCTCGTCCATGTCGCACTATTCGAAATGTACAACGTCCCTGTAAATGTAACGCTTATTCAGTAATAGCAGGGGCCCGTCCAGCCGAAACCGGACGCTTAAAATAGGCCAGGAACCCAATTTTGCATTATTTCTCCGTTATATCTGTATTCGAAAAAATCCGGCGCGGTCCCTTAACTTGCAGGCTATGTTCATAGAACCACATCTGGGCAAGAAATCAGGCACAGGCTGGATAGAGGTCATTTGCGGCTGTATGTTCTCAGGCAAAACGGAAGAACTCATCCGCCGGCTGAACCGTGCCATCATCGCGGGGCAAAAGGTGGAAATCTTTAAGCCAGCCGTCGACATCCGGTACCATCGCCAGCTGATTGTCTCCCACAACGAAACTTCCATACGATCAACCGCCGTCCAGTTTGCCGGCGACCTGATGCTGCTGTCGGGCGACTGCGATGTTGTGGGCATAGACGAAGCCCAGTTCTTCGATGATTCCATCGTAGACATCTGCAACGAACTTGCGAACAATGGCAAGCGTGTGATCGTTGCCGGACTCGACATGGACTACAAGGGTAAGCCGTTTGGCCCCATGCCGCAACTCCTTGCCGTCGCTGAGTTCGTCACCAAGCTTCACGCCATCTGCGCACAAACCGGAGAACTTGCATCGTTCTCATTCCGGCTGTTACCCGGGGAAGAACAAATCGTTCTGGGTGAACATAGTCTGTACGAGGCCCGCAGCCGGAAGGCCTTCGTCGAGGGCATGGCCAAAAGGAAATGAAACATCTGTTTGAGTATATTACTGCATGCCTGATCCTGTGCATCGGTTCATACGCCCTTTGTCAACCATCGGTACCCATCGGGCACTGGCGGACACATGTTTCGTATAATTCTGTTACCAGCATCGCTGTCAGCAATCAAAAGGTCTACGCGGCGTGCAACACCGGCATTATGGTGTTGGATCTCTCCGATCGTTCGCTTTCGGTGCTCACCGGGCTGAACGGACTCTCAGGTGATGTCATCTCCACCATTGCGTTTGATCCCACATCGGCCGAACTGTTCATCGGATATGCTAACGGCACACTCGACGTCATAAGCGGCTCAGGCATTTCCCATTTTAACTGGGTTCGTGAAACCGCAGGAGATGTGACCATTCGGCACATAGGATTTGCCAATGGACTAGCATACCTAGCGGCGCCATACGGGCTCGTAGTATTTGACGTCGCGCGTCACGAGGTAAGGGAAACCTGGCGAGACCTCGGTGCCAATGGCGAAACGCTACAACTCTACCAAAGCGCTGTGGTGGGCGACAGCATTTATCTGGCTACGGAAACCGGCGTCCTGGCTGGTCGACTCACAGACAACCTCCTCGACTACCACAATTGGAAGCGTCACAATCAGGATGCGCTTTCAGGCCCGGTCGCTGCGGTTTCAGCGTTTAACAACAGAATTTACGCCGCGGTAGATGGTACAGGCGTGTTTTACCAGGACAATGGCACATGGCTGGAGCAAACTTATCCGGGTACCGGAGAAATCGTAAGCCTGACCAGTTCGGCCAATTACCTAACCATTTGTGAGCGCAACAATACCTGGTTGTTATCAACCGACAACTCAATAGCAGAGGTGTCAATACCACACGGCACGAACTTGCAGTTTGCCCTCGAGGCGAACGGTACTGTGTGGATAGGCGATAGTGCCAATGGGCTGTTGTCCGCAGGTTCGGGTACACCGGCAATGTACGTCGCGAATGGACCCGCATTCGCAGTCACAAGACGACTCGCCCGCGTTGGTGGCAAGATCTATGCACTCAGCGGCGGATTCACTCCAGCCTTCCAGGCATTGGGAAATGCGGGTCGCATCAGTTCTTATTCACAAGGCATGTGGACTACCGAAACAGCAATGGTATCAGATATAACGGACATGGTACGGTCCCGGGGATCGACCTTCATTGCATCATTCGGCGGCGGTGTGCAGGGCGAAACAACGGTATACGATGAAACCAACAGCACGCTCGTAAACACAAATCCTCCGGGAGATCACGTCAACATAACAGCGTTGGCCTCTGATTCAGAAAATTTATGGGTGGCAAACTTCGGCGCATCCGAACCCTTCCACAAGTTTGATGGAACAGTATGGACATCGTACGCCTTTGCCACGCCGGCATCCCGGTATCCTTTGTCATTGGAACTGGATTATACGGGGGCGGTATGGGCCACGCTTAGTCCGTCACACGGTGGTGGCATATTTGTATTCAACTCAGCGGGAAACAGCGTGTATCTCACGGATGTGCAGGGCAATGGAGGACTTCCTCACGACAACGTACATTGTCTTGCACAGGATTTGGATGGAAGGATGTGGGTCGGCACTGACAACGGCGTGGCCTACTTCTACGATCCTGCCAGTGTTTTCAATCCCGGCACCAACGCTGTCCGTCCCATATTCGAAGGTCGCTTCCTGCTTTCGGGACAAAAGGTCACCGCGCTTGCGGTCGATGCCGGCAACCGAAAATGGATAGGCACTGAACAGGGCGTTTGGCTCTTCGGATCGGAAGGTGAAAATCTCATTCATCATTTCAACCGGGACAATAGTCCCATGCCCTCCAATAGCGTTCTCGACATTGCGATCGATGATGAAACCGGCGAAGTGTTCATCGCTACGGCGTCGGGACTGGTTTCCTATCGTTCTGACGCAACAACGGGACAAAGCGGCTTTAATTCAGTCAAGATATTTCCTAATCCTGTCACGTTCGAGTTTAATGGCCTGGTAGGAATTAGCGGTTTAGCCACGGACGCAGTTGTGAAGATCACTGACGCCGGTGGCAGGCTCGTGTGGCAAACCTATGCGGCGGGGGGAACAGCAACATGGAACGTGAGAAACTACAATGGCCAACGCGTGAAGTCCGGCATCTACCTGGTGTTCAGTTCCTCCTTCGATGGTGGTGAGCACTTTGTGGGTCGAATAGCCGTTGTGGAGTAACGCATATGACAAGCCGTAGCCGATGATTGCGAAGACCAGGGGCATCGTGTTTCGTTTCACCCGTTTCAGGGAGTCGTCTATCATCGTGACGATCCTGACGGAAGCTTTCGGCATTCAGTCCTACATTGTCAACGGCGTGCGAAGTGCGAAATCCGCTTCCGGTAAAATCGCCTTGTTCCAGCCCCTGACCCTTCTCGACATGGTGGTGTATCATCGCGAGCATGCAAACATTAACCGTATCCGGGAAGTGAAGTGCCTCCACCCTTATCATTCGCTCGCAACTGACGTCCGAAAATCCGCCATTGCGATGTTTGTTTGCGAAATTCTCAATAAGACGGTCCGTGAAGAAAGTTCCCCAGGGCCACTTTTCGAATTCATTTTCAGCTCGTTACGAGTGCTCGAGAGCCTGGAAAAAAACTATGAGAATTTTCATTTGCTTTTCCTGATCAAACTCAGCCGGTACCTGGGATTCGGAGTGTATAATGCGTCCCAAATCGGCGGCACGCGGCCTCTTGAATCTGAAACTGAATCCCTTATTGAAAAGCTGCTCACCGCCGGATATGATGAAGCGATAAATATGTCGGTGCAACAACGAAGGGAAATTTTGGAAGCGATACTCGGATTTTTCAGTGAGCATATCGACTCACTCGGAGAGATTCGCTCGGTCCAGGTTCTGCGTGAGGTTCTTTCATAATTGACGGAAGTATTATACTTTTAATTCATGTCAAATTTTAAAACCAATCATAGTTGGCTATGAAAAACCTCATCGCAACCATCCTTCTTGTTGCAGGAGCAGTTGCTTCCGCACATTCACAATGTAACCCGTTTTATGTCATCAAGGAAAACGGAGAATGGCACGCCGAAACCTACAACGCCAAGGGAAAACTTACCGGGAAAGTAAAGCAGAAGGTTACGGACTTCTCGACTAACGGGAGCGGGTTTGACGCTCGTATCCATTCCCTGATCGAAGATGAAAAAGGAAAGGAAGTACATCAGGGAGAATATGAATATCACTGCAAAGATGGGATCGTGTATGTAGACATGCGTAACTACATCCCGGAGGAAAGTCTTAAGGCGTTTGGCGATGCTAAACTTGTAGTTGAAGGCCAGGATCTTGAGATTCCAAGTTCGCTGTCCCCCGGTCAACAACTTAAGGATGGCTCAATTTCCATTACGACGGAGGGTGGCGCCATCCCGTTTACGCTGACCTGCACGGTTGCCAACAGAAAAGTGGTCGGCAAGGAAACCGTTAGCACGCCGATGGGCGACATCGAATGCTTTAAGGTCACGAGTGTGAACACAATCAAAAGCAAGATGGGCGTGGGAATCACCATGACCATGAACGTGATAGAATGGATTGCTCCGCAATACGGAGTAGTGAAGAGTGAAACATATAACAAGAACGACAAACTCATGGGATACACGCTCCTCGCCTACAAGAACTAGCGCGAGCTATGAAGGCATGGATCGTGTAAAGAGGAGTCGGATATGAAAAATGGAAACGATTACCCAAACCGATCTATGCTGCTATCATTGCGGCCAGCCTTGCGCTGAAACGCTTTGGCTGGACGACAAACCCTTCTGTTGTACTGGGTGCAGAACCGTTTACGAAATTCTAAGCGAAAACGATCTCTGCACCTATTACACCCTCGACAAGTCGCCGGGCGTACGCCAAACTGAAACTGACACAAGCGTCTACGCATGCCTCGATGATCCCTCAGTACGATCGAGATTTCTGGAATTCGACTCTGCCAACTTCGCAAGGGCACGATTCGTAATTCCGGCTATTCACTGCGTGAGTTGCATCTGGCTTCTCGAGAACCTTCGCAAGCTAGAACCCGGAATCCTAAGATCAGAGGTGAACTATGCCCATAAGTCGGTTGTTATCGACTTCAACCCTTCTCGGGTCAGCCTGAGCCAAATCGCGCAACGAGCGGCTACACTGGGTTACGCGCCTCAAATCAACCTTGATGCAGGTACGAGCAAACCCAAAGGCGCAAATCAGCAGCTTATTCTTAAACTTACCGTCGCTGCATTCTGCTTCGGCAACGTCATGCTGTTCAGCTTCCCGGAGTATCTGGGACTTGATGCAGCAGACCTTGCTCTGCAGGAGGTCTTCTCCTGGCTGAATCTTGCGTTGTCTATTCCCGTGTTCTTCTACAGCGGATCGGATTATCTTCGGTCAGCCGTCACTGCTTTTACCCAACGTCGCATTAACATTGATGTGCCGATTGCACTGGGACTTATAGCACTGATGGCCCGAAGTACGTGGGATATCGTGACCGGTACGGGACCCGGATATTTCGATTCACTAACAGGCCTGGTGTTCTTTCTCCTTGTAGGCCGCTGGTTCCAAGGCAAGACGTATGAGAGCCTGGCTTTTGATCGCGACTTCAAGTCGTATTTCCCGTTGGCAGTTGAGCGCGCCGACGGTCAAGACTGGCGGCCCGTGGTAGTTCATGAAATTCGCGAGGGCGACACAATCAGAATTCGCAACGGCGAGATTATCCCTGCAGACAGCCGCCTGCTCGATGATAAAGCACTTATAGACTACAGCTTCGTTACCGGTGAATCGGCACCCGTAGAAGCACGCGCCGGCGATCTCGTCTACGCAGGCGGTAGACTCGCGGGCGTTCCGGTGCGCATGACAGTAGTGCGTAAGATCGCACAAAGCTACCTGACGAGCCTGTGGAATAATCAGGTGTTTCAAAAGGACACGAAGGACTACCGCAGTGTAATGGACAAGATCGCAACGCGATTCACGTGGGCCGTTGTAATCATTGCAGTTGGAACGGCGATCGCCTGGTCGATGAAAGATGCCTCACAAGTATGGCTCAACGTCACCGCCGTGCTCATCGTAGCCTGCCCCTGTGCACTGGCGCTCACAGCTCCGTTCACCTATGGCAACATGATGCGCGTGTTCGGTCGTGCAGGCTTCTATCTGAAGAATGCGCACGTGATCGAACGAATGGCTAAAACTAATGCCATTGTATTCGACAAAACAGGTACGGTAACGCATGGTAAGGAAAAAGTAACCTTCATAGGGGTTCTCGCTGAAGATGAATTGTTGTGGGTGAAAAACCTGGCCGCCTGCTCAACGCACCCGCTGAGCAGAATCGTGTATAATTCCATTGCAGGATCGCAGCCAATCAAGGTCGACAAGTTTGTTGAATTTGAAGGTCAGGGTATTGAAGGAACCGTTCGCGATCATAAAGTCCGGATGGGCTCCGCGGAATTTACCGGAGCGGACCCCGTATCAAAGCAAGGGACAACGGTATTCGTGTCTATTGATGGAATCGTAAGAGGATACTTTGCAATTGGCACTTCAATCAGACCGGGCATTGCCGATATGATACGCCGCCTTGGGGAAAAATGCAAAGGCCTGGTCTCAGGCGACAGTGCAGCCGGCGGCACGATGATGAAAGACATATTCCCGGCAGAAGCGGATTTGCGTTTTGCTCAGTCGCCACAGGACAAGCTTGACTATGTCCGTGATCTTCAAGCTCAGGGTCAGGTAGTGACAATGGTTGGCGATGGGTTGAATGACGCGGGAGCCCTTCGTCAGTGCGATGTGGGTATTGCCGTCACCGACGACACCGGAGTATTTACACCCGCCAGCGATGGCATTATCAAAGGCGACATGATGCGCCATCTCGATACTTTCTTCAACCTGTCGAACTCAGCTGTGAAAATACTTTATGCAGGTTTTGTCATTTCATTTCTGTACAATGTAGTCGCATTGAGTCTCGCCGTAAGCGGCCACCTTACCCCGTTGCATGCCGCCATTCTCATGCCCTTGAGCAGTATTAGTGTCGTAGCATTTTCAACAATAGCAGTGCGTCTTGCCGGATCGCGAAAACTGGGAGCCTACATCAAAACGAATGCAGTATGATTATCATCGTGTTGCTCATTTCGATCAGTCTGCTTATCGCGCTTGTGTTTCTGGGCATCTTTTGGTGGACCGTGAAAAGCGGTCAATATGATGACGTAGTGACCCCATCCATGCGCATGCTTTTTGAAGACGGACCCAAAGACAAAAAGGCGGATTCCAAGCCCACAAAGTCCTGATATCCACGCATTTAGCATACAATTCCCATCCCGAAAAAACCCCTGATGTAGATCAGGTTTTCTCCTAATCTCAATCATATGTGGGCGATAGGCTGCCCGCTACTTTCACGTCTAAAATTCATGATCGAGCCTACACCTTTATGGAACTACAGCAATTCAATTACGACAACCGGATCGTCAGGGCGTTCATTATAGCGACCGTAGTATTCGGACTGGTGGGCATGCTGGTAGGGCTGACTGCCGCCATTCAACTTTTTTATCCCGTATTCAACTTCGACACGCAGTACACCACCTTCGGGCGGATCAGGCCACTGCACACCAACGCGGTAATCTTCGCGTTTGTCGGCAACGCCATGTTCGCCGGAATCTACTATTCCCTTCAGCGTTTGCTGAAGACGAGGATGTACTCGGATACGCTGAGTTGGATAAACTTTTGGGGCTGGCAACTCATCATTGTTGCTGCAGCCATTACGTTACCGCTGGGGATAACAACGTCCAAGGAATACGCGGAACTTGAATGGCCCATCGACATCGCCATCACGCTCGTTTGGGTGGTGTTCGGATGGAATATGATCGGTACCATCCTAAGACGACGGGAGAAGCACATGTACGTTGCGATCTGGTTCTATATCGCAACATTCGTTACCGTCGCAGTTCTGCACGTCGTCAACTCTTTTGAAATGCCAGTGAATGCTTTCAAAAGCTATTCGTGGTATGCAGGTGTTCAGGACGCGTTGGTGCAATGGTGGTACGGCCACAACGCCGTTGCCTTCTTTCTCACCACGCCCTTCCTGGGCCTGATGTACTACTATCTGCCAAAGGCAGCCAACCGCCCCGTATACTCCTACCGGCTCTCCATCATACACTTCTGGTCTCTCATATTCATTTACATCTGGGCTGGTCCGCACCACTTGCTGTATACGGCTTTGCCCGACTGGGCACAATCACTTGGAACGGTATTCTCCGTTATGCTCATCGCGCCTTCATGGGGTGGGATGCTGAACGGACTCCTTACCCTTCGGGGTGCGTGGGACCGTGTTCGCGAAGATCCGGTCCTCAAGTTCATGGTCGTAGCCGTCACTGCTTATGGTATGGCCACGCTTGAAGGTCCGCTCCTTTCGCTGAAAAATGTAAATGCTATCGCGCACTTTACCGACTGGATCGTTGCACACGTTCACGTCGGCGGACTCGGATGGAATGGATTCCTCACTTTCGGAATGCTGTACTGGCTTGTACCCAGGCTCTGGCAAACCAAGCTCTATTCAACGAGCCTTGCGAACACGCACTTCTGGCTGGGGACTCTTGGCATTATCTTCTATGCGGTGCCGATGTACATATCGGGCATTACACAAAGCCTGATGTGGCAGGAGTTTAACGAAGAGGGTTTCCTCGTCTACAAAAACTTCCTCGAAACTACCGTTCAGATATTACCCATGCACATGCTGCGCGCTGCAGGGGGTGCGCTATACCTGACTGGTGCGATCATCATGACTTATAACCTGATTCGTACAGCAAGGCAAGGTTCCTTCCTCAAGGAAGAAAGTGCGGAAGCCGCTCCGTTTGTACGGGGAACGCGCAGCAATGGCGGCTGGCACCATGTACTGGAAAGCAAGCCCGTTCTGTTCACCGTCCTCGCGTTCATCGCTATCCTCATCGGCGGTATCATCGAGATGGTGCCCACGTTCCTGGTAAAGTCGAACGTACCGACCATCACCAGCGTCAAGCCTTACACACCGCTTGAACTGCACGGACGTGATATCTACATACGTGAGGGTTGTGTGAGTTGCCATACCCAGATGGTAAGGCCATTCCGGTCGGAGGTTGAACGTTACGATCCGCTTCATGGCGAATACTCGAAAGCGGGAGAGTACGTGTACGACCACCCGTTCCTGTGGGGTTCGAAACGTACCGGACCGGATTTGCAACGCGTCGGTGGCAAGTATTCCGATTCATGGCACTTCAACCACATGTATCAGCCGGATGCTGTGTCGGCGAACTCCATCATGCCTCCGTATCCCTGGTTATTTGAGCAGTCTATCGATAAGTCGGAGACCGCAGCCAAGATTCGGGCGCTAAGGAAGATAGGTGTTCCGTACGAAGAGGGCTATGAGGAGGTCGCTAATCAGGATCTCGAAGCACAGGCCAACAAAATCGTCGCCAATCTCAAAGCAGATAACATCGAAATAAGTCCCGACGCCGAAATCGTCGCACTAATCGCATATCTGCAACGACTCGGCCGTGATGTCCAGGCAAGCAAGGAAGCATCCAGGTAATAAAATACTAAGGCCATGACAAAGAACATTCTTCAGAGCATTGACAACGTAGCCATATGGCCTGTCATCTCATTCGTGATATTCTTTCTGTTCTTCATTATTCTGATATGGTATGTCCTTACCGTTGACAAGTCCTTCATTCATTACATGAAAGGGCTGCCGGTTGATGAAGGAACAGACAACAAAACTTTCGACCAAGATGAAACGCAGCATCCTTAACCTAACGGCTCTCTTTATCTCCACCAGTGCTTTCGCACAAGGGCAAACAATCAGCAAAACAGAATTGCTCGTGTACGTGGTGGCGGGCATGGTACTTATCACGCTCTTCGCGGTGATTGCAACGGCGTTCTATGTATTCCGCGTCGTCAACTTGCTGACGGAGCAGGCGGCCCGTGAGCGCGCCGAACGCCTGGGGGTTACGTACGTGAAGGAGCCCTCACTCTGGCATCGGATATCGCAAAAGCTTACGCGCGCTACTCCTGTTGAGAAAGAAGAAGCGATCCTTTTGGATCACAGTTACGACGGCATTCGCGAGCTCGACAATCACCTGCCGCCATGGTGGAAATGGCTTTTCTACGGCACGATCGTATGGGGAGTCATTTACCTGATAGTCTACCACGTCATGGGCCTCCTGCCGCTTTCTGAGGCAGAATACCTTGCAGAGGTGGAACGGGTACAGGCAATGCGGGCAACGCGTGAAGTTGTAGAAATCGATGAAGCCAGCCTGGTGTACACGCCGGATGCAGAAATTATCAGTCGTGGACAGTCCATCTTTACAAGTAACTGCGCCTCGTGCCACAGAAACGATGGCGGTGGCGGCATCGGACCGAACCTTACCGACGATTATTGGCTTCACGGAGGAAGCCTTCAGAACATCTTCGCCACAATCAAAAACGGAGTTCCGGACAAGGGCATGATTTCGTGGGCTCCAATCTTGAAGCCTGAAGAAATACGCGATGCGTCGTTCTACATCATGTCGATACGCGGAACCAATGTGGCAGGAGGAAAAGAACCTCAGGGCGAATTGTATGTTGAAGAACAGCAGGTAGTGAAACAGGATAGTGTGGTAGCGCAGATAGGTAATTGATAATGGAGAAAGGGGCAGAAGATATTTACAGGTATGACGACGAGTTCAGGGATTCGATATCCACGGTCGACGAGCGGGGCAAACGTGTATGGATTTATCCCAAGAAACCCTCGGGGTATTACCATAACCTGAGAGCCATTGTCGCAGTTATCCTGCTGATCATCTTCTTCGCCGGTCCCTTCGTCAGGATCAACGGACAGCCCCTATTGCTGCTTAACTTCCTGGAGCGAAAGTTCGTAATCATGGGTCAACCGTTCTGGCCGCAGGACTTCTTCCTCCTCGCACTGACGTTGATCGCGTTTTTTGTCTTCATAATCCTGTTCACGGTTGTATTTGGACGCGTGTGGTGCGGCTGGGCATGTCCGCAAACACTCTTCATGGAGATGGTATTCAGAAAAATCGAATACTGGATCGAGGGCGATGCGCAGGCCCAGCGGCGGCTGGATAAAATGCCGTGGAACGGAACGAAGATTGCGAAAAAGGTGACAAAACACGCCATCTTCATCCTTATCTCCGTGGTCATCGCCCACACGGCAATGGCGTACATCATCGGCTCGGAAGAAACGCTCGCCATCATCCAGACATCACCAGCGGATCACCTGGCGGGATTCCTTGGACTTGTTGCATTTACCGGAGTCTTTTACGGAGTGTTTGCACGCTTTCGGGAGCAGGCGTGTATAGCGGTGTGTCCTTACGGCCGATTGCAGGGTGTGCTGTTGTCGAGGCAGTCGATCGTCGTGGCGTACGACTGGCTGCGCGGTGAGCCGAGGACAAAGCTGCGCAAGAACGAGGCGAAAACCGGTGGAGATTGTATCGACTGCAAATTGTGCGTTCACGTTTGCCCAACAGGCATCGACATCCGCAACGGTACCCAACTCGAATGCGTGAACTGCACGGCGTGCATTGACGCGTGTAATGACGTGATGTTGAAAATTGGCCGTCCGAAGGGACTGATTCGTTTTGCCTCGATTGATTCTATCGAAAAAGGCATAAAGAAAATCATTTCCGGACGTGTTATCGCTTATGCATTTGTTCTTCTGGCACTGCTGGGTGTGATCGGATACCTCGTGTTTACGCGATCTGTTATTGAGACGACAATCCTGAAGGTGCCCGGCACACTGTATCAGCGCACGGAAGCCGGAATTACCAACCTTTACAACATCGAATTTGTGAACAAAACTTTTGAGGATAAGACGCTCGAACTTCGGATTCAATCGCCGACTTCGGCCGTCTTGCAGCAATCCGGTGAGAAGGAATTGATTGTGCCTGCCGAAGGAATTCTCAAGAGCGTGGTGATCATTCAGATTCCCGAATCAGAGATCACTGAGACCAAAAGCCATGTACGCATCGGTGTCTACGCCGACGGCGAACTGATTGAATCGTTGAAAACTACATTTATCGGACCCATAAAAGCCGGACACTAATATGAGTTGGGGCAAAGCAATCATTCTCTCATTCGTTCTGTTTGCAGCTTTCGTCGCCGGGATGGTTACCGTGTGCGTCCGTCAAAACATAAGCCTGGTAACGCGCGACTACTACAAAGAAGAACTTGTATACCAGGAACAACTCGATCGCAAACAAAATGCGCTTGAGCTGGACACACAACCGGAGATCGTGGTCCGTGAAAACTACCTCGAGGTTCACTATCCGCAGCTTGCGTCGGTAACGTCGGGAAGTGTATTGCTGTTCCGACCATCGGACGCATCGTTGGATCACGAATTTCAGCTCACCCCTACCTCCGGCCCTGTTCAGCGTTTCGAACTGCAAGCCCTCGCAAAGGGACTGTACAAGGCTCGGATGCAGTGGGTGATGAATGATCGCGAATACTACATTGAAAAAGTTATCGTGTTGTAACCATGATGTGGACTGCCTTCATTGTAGGACTTGCCGGTAGTCTCCATTGCGCTGGGATGTGCAGCCCTCTTGTGATGGCGGTTTCACGCTTGTCTCCTGGGGCAATGACAACGCGATTGGTTTACAATGCAGGGCGCATCCTGACTTACGGGCTGATGGGAGCAGTCGCAGGAACGATTGGCGGACTCTTTGATCTGACGCCCTTCCAAAAAACACTATCCCTGATCACCGGAGCAATCCTCGTACTCGTCGGACTTTTCGGCAATGCCTTCACGATTCCTCTGATGACGCCCGCGATCGCTCGCTTCACGGGTGGCATCAAGCAAGCTTTCAGCGCAACACTGAAGAAAAAAACGCGTTTCTCAACGTTCATCCTGGGAACGCTGAATGGCTTTCTTCCCTGTGGACTTACCTACATTGCGCTGGGTTACACCGTAACCGCACCTGGTGCTCTCAGCGGATTCGGCTACATGATCGCCTTCGGTGCAGGAACGCTGCCGGCGATGATCGGGGTGCCGCTGGTCGTGAATCCTCTCCTAAACAAACTCAACATAAGCCTGGCGAAGGTCAACGCAGCAATGCTAATCCTGGCGGGTCTGCTGCTCGTCGCGCGAAACTTCATTCACATTCACACCGGCCAGCCTTTTGGACTGGAGGTTCATACAGACATTCCATTGTGTCGCTAACCTCCCGGGCTCTCAACCTAGTCTTCGTTGATTCCAACCATTAGCGTGGTGGTCACTCCTATCCGGAAACCGTGGTCAACATAACGACCCTCCTGGAAAGACGCAGCAAATTCAAGTCGGAAAAGGCGCAGCAGTCCGTCGAGGGTGTATCCCACTTCGGTATAGTTGTTCGAGTACGGCGTTGCGAGGTAGTTAATAAAGATATTTTCACGAACGCCCGTCATCCGGACCATTACCCATTGCGTCGCAAGGAACTTTCGGAATTGGTAATGTGCACTCGCTGAAAAGTACTTGTCCGCCGTGCTGTACGCGTAATAGTCCAGCAGCCGGAAACTTGCGACAGGGTCGCTCGTGGTAAACGGCGAAAGGTTTCCGGGGAAGTGCTTATAGTCCATGAAGTACAATTTGTCGGCGTTGGGGAAGAAACCACCAGTTGCAGAAAGGGCAAGGACACCTCTTGCCCCTGTTCTCATCACATGCTTCGCTCTGAGTTCAAGGCGATCAAAGTCGACGTCACTGTCTAATAAATTCCTCAGACCGCGCTGGTATTCGATTGTAAATGATGGCGACGACGTCGGGATCTCCATCTTTACACCGTTTCTTATGTAATACTTCATCCAGGGTCTCGTGGTCAACCCTATCGTGGCAACGACGACATTGTGCGTGGGAAATCCTGTATCGATGAGTTCGCTGTTTACGGGACGATTTGGCGTATATCCTTCAACGTTGTCGTTAGTCAGAAATTTGAAGTCCGATGTGTTGAACAACTCACGCCGACGCATGACAGATGCGCCACCGTAGACGCTGAGAAAGGGATTGAGTTTCCTGTTATAGCGCAGGTCAATGTAGTCACGTTCGTACAGCTTCATCAGGTTTTTCTCCAGGAACAATGTGGTGAAGGTGTTGACGATTGGCCAGATGGGATTATCTCCATTGTACTGACTGACGTATCGACCTCCTTCGATCGTAAGCTTTGAATTTTTCCCCTGGAGCTGCGTCTCAAGCTTGGCATTGAAGCGTTCCGCAGAAAACCCGTAACGGAACGTCGGCGCAATCTTCAGGCTTCCGCCCCGTGTTGAGTCGCGAAACCGGGTACCAAACGTGATCTTGTACAAGGCATAGAATCCCTCCACGGTGTTGAATCCCCCACCCGGGTTAAGCTTCAGGTTGCTTCGCTCGCCGAGTTCGTAGCGGTCTCCGACGATGATGTCCCAGGGCTGAAACCCGCGATGGCGAGACGCGCGCACAGTATCACCTATGGCTTCAGCGGCTTGCACCTTCGCCAGGCTGTCTATTTTCTGATAGCCGTATATCTCGGCCTGTGTGAGGGGAATGGGACGTATGGAATTCCAATAGGCTGAATCCTTCCTGTAGGCATTGCTGTCGACCTTATGGGTTATCTCAGCAACGACCTCGGGTTCATCCTGCCGACGCTGCTCTTCTTTCTCGTACTCTCTCATCAGTGCTCTCAACTCCTTGCGCGTGATTTCCTTTTTGGACTCCAGCCTTTCAAGCAGCCCGGCTTCCTTCTCGGGGAGTTCCTGTGAAATAGCCTCAGCGCGGTCCTTTTCGATTTTCTCATCAATAACTTCCATGGCCTTTGGCTCAACATACACCTCAGGGTTAAGGGTAATGGAATAATCGCTGAGCGCTGCCAGGTATTTGTACTCAAATTCGAAGCCGAAGATCTTACCGTTGACAGTAAAGTGAAACGATACAGGAAGCCATGCCTTGTCCTCTATTGGTGCATATACCGAATTAACGTTGATGTTGATCCCCAGCTTTGTGGTCGATACATCGAGGCTGTGAATGCTCCATAAATCTTCTACGATGAAAATTGTTCCTTCGACCACGTTGTCTCCGCGTGATCTTGGCGTCACGCGAATTCGGCTTACTTCGTAGTCGCGGTCGCGAAATGTCCCCAGGTATTCGAAACGATAGTAGGCAAATGATTTCGGAGATAGCGGTGAGATCGTTTCGGCAATTTCGGGTTCATAAAAGCTGCCGAATATGAATGGGTTGGGCGACGTGTTATTATCTTTCCCATCGCTATAAATGGAGATTACCTTCTCATCAAACTTGCCTGGGCGCGTGTATTTAATTTCACTTACAGACTCTGTGATATACACCCTACCCTTTTCCACACCCTCCTTTTCAAGTGCGCGTTTTGCGATCCACGGATAGTCCAGCAACTTTCCAGTTCCTTTGATGTATACCGTCGCGGAGTAGGCATCGAGTTGGTTGCGATGATATCCTGCCTTCGCGATGGTTTTCCGCATGATCGTGTATGCTGGGTCTTCATTTCCTGCTTCCACCGTCACAGGTCTCAAAACGGTGGTCTGCACTTTCATGGTAATGTTGATGGTCACATAGTCGTCGGCCACATCAACCGTTCGCACCTGCGTCTCGTATCCGAGATATTGATACACGATCTCGTACGTACCCGATGGCAGCTTGAACTCATAGGAACCCTCCTCATTGCTGACCGTTCCGGTGCCGGTCTGCTGAACAAAGATTGTAGCAAAGCCAAGCGGCTGTCCATCCTCGGTCCGTATGATGCCCCGAATTCCCTGGGCGTAAAGCGTCACTTGAGAAACAAATGCCAGAAACAGCAACGTCAGGCGGATGTGCATGTAAATAAAATCAGTAACCGGATTAGCGGTAAAACTGTTTGGCGCGGATCATCACCTCAACCGGATCGGGAACCAGATAACGTACTGAATGTCCGTTTCGGATGCATTCCCGGATAAATGTTGCAGAGATGTTAAGCAGCGGCGCGTCCACTGTTTTGACATTAGGATGCGAAGTCAGCTCTGAAAGTTGCATGCCGGGCCTGGGATAGACATACAGCCCGTAATCCTCCAGGATTCGCTCATGGCTTTTCCACTTGGTAAAGCTTTCAAGGTTGTCGCCACCCATAATGACCTTGAACTGCCGCGAAGGATGGCGTTGCGAAAGATGGAGCAACGTATGAATCGTGTAGCTGGGTTTAGGGAGATGGAATTCGATATCCGTGACGTCAAGTTTGTAGTTGTCGGCTACGGCTGCCTTCACCATATCGTAGCGATCGAATTCATGAAGCAAGCCCTTAGCCGGCTTAAATGGGTTTTGCGGGGATACAACGAACCACACCTTGTCGAGGTCGGTCGTTTCAACCATGATGTTGGCGATGATGAGATGCCCGATGTGAATGGGGTTGAAAGATCCGAAGAACAGGCCTATTCGGGAATTCTGATCCATGGCTATTGGACCGGGATGTCCTTCTTTTTGAATTCGTCGTACAATCGCTGCGCTTCCGCAAGCGATGTCTCGAGGTTCTCGTTAAGGAGAACAACGTCGAACTGATCCTTAAACGTAGTTTCAAACTTTGCCTTAAACAGCCGACGCGAAAGGCTTTCTTCT
>DATCLO010000018.1:0-15768 GCA_036563875.1 Cyclobacteriaceae bacterium | reverse complement strand
AAAGACGTGGACAAAAGAGAGTATTTTCAAAATATACGAAAGACATCTGATGGATTTAACATAGAGCCTCCTTACTTACGAGAGGTGTGAACGGCACGGACGCCCAACAATGCATATAAATCATGCCGTCAGAGTTTGACTGACTATTCCAGCGGCATTGACCCCCTAATCCAGCAAGCTGACCCCCTTGTGATAGGGATAGGATCTGCGAAGCAAAGAACGATGGTTTAAAGTTATTTCTTTTTTCTCAGAGAATCGCCTTTTAGATCGACCCGTATTGATTTACTGGTGAGACGATCCAGGATAGCATCCGACAGGGTCGGCTCGCCAATGATGTCGTACCAGACTGCTACCGGTAATTGTGATGATATGATTGTTGATTTACGCCCGTGTCTGTCTTCCATCACTTCCATGAGATCCAGGCGGGAGTAATCGTCTAGTTTCTGAAGCCCAAAATCATCGATGATAAGGACTTCCGACTTGGCGATGGCGTTTATTTGCTTCCGATGTGTTCCATCCATTTTGCCAAGACGCAGCGAGTAGAACAGCTTCTGGCTGTTAAAGTATAGCACCTTAAATCCATTGAGACAGCATTGGTTACCCAGCGCTGAGGCGAGGTTGCTTTTGCCGACCCCCGCTGGCCCGGTTATCAGAACGTTCTCACTGGCTGTGACCCAGGAACATGTAGCCAGTTGACCGAGCAAGTCAGCGTCGAGATTGCGGCTGGCATCCGGGCGGATTTGATCAAGGGTAGCATTGTAACGGAACCTTGCTGCTTTCTTTAGGCGATCAATCTTCCTGCCGTGTCGTTCATCATGCTCCTGTTGGAGCAGTATTGCCAGCAGCTGTTCTCCACTCAGTGTGGATACCTTCTTTGCGGCGATGAGATTGTCAAGAGCTTCCGCCATTCCATGGAGCCTTAGAGATCGCATGTGTTCGATTGTTTGTGTGTAGTTCATAGTTATTAAAAATTGGATTTGTGTTATGTGTAATTCTCGCGTCCCCGGATGTTACTATGCTTGGGAAGATCACCCTGTGACTTGGTGTCTTCACTAAACTTTACATGGGAACTGGTCACCAGATGACGCATGTATCGAAGCGAAGTGAGATTGTTAGCCACTGCCCATTGACAGCATTTCCGGAACCGGACAGGATCGCAATGGGACTGCAGGGCAAGGATTCCCTGGCAGGTTTTATACATCTGTTCAGGGAATAAGCCTCTGCTGAGCACCGCATTGACCAGTACCTCCACCTCGGGCCCTATTGCACGTGCTTTGAACCGGAGGGAGTCGGGCGACAAGCTGCTGACGTATTGCTTGTGAACGGAGGAAAGGTGATCAGGATTGGACGAATAAAGTTGCCCCGGAACTATGGCGTGAGTAGCCACGCACTGGCGCGCGTGGTATATCCTGGCAACGCCACGGGTCATCAGAATGGTAACCTTCTGTCCAATCAGCCGGTAGGGAGCGCTTAGATACTTGCCTATGGATTTCACCCTGACATGACCGTTTTGGCCCACTGTGGCTTTTGCCTGCTCTACAAGTGAATACGGATGATCAGGAAGAGATTTCAGCACGGGGCGTTCATCGCGCTCCAGAAGCATTTTCCGTGACACCCCGTAATCTTGCATCACCGCATCATTGAGCAGGTCAACCTTCTCAGAAAGCGCCTGATTCAGTTCCTCCAGGCTATGAAAGGTCCTGTTGCGGAGGCGCGCATATACCTGCTTATAAAGCACATTTACGTGTGTCTCAACTTTCGCTTTATCCTTCGGCTTTCCTGGGCGGGCCGGCAGCACAGCCAAGCCATAGTAATTTGCCATGTCCAGGAATTTCTCGTTGATAACCGGTTCGTAGCGATCAGGTTTTGTGACCGCTGATTTCATATTATCCGGAACGATCGCAGCCGTAACACCTCCTAAACGCGTGATGAGGATTACCAGCCCCTCAATGACATCTTCCGTTTTCTGCGACGGTAAAGCCACAGCCAGGGTGTAGTTGCTATACCCCAGGGTAATGATCAATACCTCAGCCGCAATATGCTTTCCGGTCTCTTCATCCAGGTAAGAGAGTTTATCACCAGCAAAATCAATAAACGCCTTATCGCCCGGACGATGGATCATCACCATGGAGGGATGTTTACTCCTCAGGTATCGCTTGAGGTGGTAGCAAAAACGGGAGTATTTCAGACCGATGAGTCCGGCATTGAAGTCTTCTTCCCAAAGGATCATGCGAGTGACATGAGTCTGTTTCCGATTGGAAAGCTCTTGCACATAATATTCGGCGCGCTGTAAAAACGCCTTATAATTCTCCTGTTCGTGTGTCGAGACCGGCTTAAGTTGATATGCAAGCACCGGGTTTTCCGTAGCCATCAGTTGATCGTCACACAGGGCTAGCTCCGGCTTCTTTCGCAGATAGGCTTTTACTGTGTTCTTGGATATGCCCAAGATTGCGGCGATCCGCTTGATGGCCACACCCTCGGAGTGAAGCTTATAGATTTGTTTTACTTGATTCATTGTGATAGGATAATAGGCCATAGTTCTAATGCTTTATCCGGTAAGGATAGCCAGAACATATCCAATCACGCAGGGGTCAGCTTGCCGGAATTCCTGAAAGGTGACCCCGGGGTCAAGTTGCAGGAATAACGAAAATCCCGGGGGAGGTCAACTTCCCGGAATAGGGGGTCAATCAAAAATGGAATGGGGGGTCAAAGGGTGCAGGAATAGCTACCAGTTTGCTCACCACTTTTTTGACTGCAATTCCTATTACAAATATACGGTTTTGACACGTTTTGAGTTCTTGATTTTCAAACAATATCAAAACCAAAGAAAGCGCATGCACAAAGATTTTTAAGCCTCGACTTACTCGTTTGGGTTCAGCCCATAAGGTTAGCATTTCGGAAATTCAGGCTGAGGCAAGTCGGATATTAGAAAAAAGTAGGGGGCATTAAAGAGCCCCTACTTTTTGATTGCCTACATCCTTGACGGGTTCGTTTCAATATGTTTCGCAAAAGGTTGATCATAGTAACGCTTGCCAGTCGCTTTGTACAATGCGTTTGCAACCGCAGCGAATACAGGAGGGAAGAGCGGCTCACCAAGTCCTGTGGGCTCTTCTTCGTTCTTCACAAAATGAACTTCAACATTCCTTGGTGATTCTTTTTGTCGAATCATCTGATATTGATGAAAGTTGTTTTTGTCAGGAACGCCATCCTTGAAAGTCATTTCACCAAAGAGTGCATTTCCAATTCCATCAATAATTCCTCCTTCTCCCATATTCTTGGCAGCATCCGGATTGACGACAATACCACAATCAACTGCCGCGATTACATTTTCTATGACGGGCTTGTTTCCATCCAAACGTAAATCGACTACTTCAGCTACATAGGTATTATGACAAAAATATGCGGCAACTCCCCGACTGACATTCGCTGGTTTTTGATCCCAGTTTGATTTCTCTCTGACGAGTTTCAAGACGCCAGCATAACGATCAGGGTCATAGTCATTGTCCTTGCCGACAGGATTTTTCTTAGCGCGCTCTAAAAGTTCGAGTCGAAAGTCGATTGGATCTCTACCAGCTAACTCTGCAAGTTCATCCAGGAAAGACTGTTCAGCAGCAGCGTTGAAGTTCGAACGTGGTGCACGGAAAGCTCCAATTGTTATGTTCGAAGGGATGGCCCAACCTTCTGCCAGATAGTTGTCTACTGCCCCGGCAGGAAAACGATTCGCGTGAATTGGGTGCTCAGGAATACCACCACCCTTCACATGAAAGGCAATAAGGTTATTATCCTTATCAAGGGCAGCCCTGTATGTGGCCGTATATGTGGGACGATAGATACCGTATGTCATGTCGTCTTCACGAGTGTAAACCAATTTCACAGGTGCTTTGATCGTTTGTGAAATGACGGCAGCCTCAACAAGATGGTGTCCGTAAGCTCTTACACCAAATCCTCCACCCATCCGTGCAAGTTTAATGTGTATTTTTTCTTTTGGCAATTTGAGACGAGCTGCAAGAGTATCTCTAATAAAGCCTGGCGCTTGAATTGGTCCGTATATCTCAGCTTTATCTGCTGTGACATTTGCAAAACAGTTAGCAGGCTCCATAGTGTTGTGGGCAAGGTGAGGAGCGGTGTAAGTTCTCTCAAGCACCTTTGCGGCATTTCTGAATGCGGCCTCGGGATTCCCGTCTTTACGAAGGATGTCGGCTTTGCCTTTGGAGGCTTTTTCCATTTCTGCTCTGTGTCCTTCAGTGCTCTCAAGTCCCTTTGGCATGACAGCAGTTACTTTCCCTCGTCCCCATTGCTGCATTGTCATTGAATACTCAGGCATCAATTCGAACTCTACCTTCAACGCTTTCTTCGCATTCATTACTTCCCAGGTGGTATTTCCTACGATCACACCTAATTCGAGAAAACTTGTTGTATCAAAAGCATTTCGTTCGTAATCTTCTGTCAATGTTTTGATCGTGAAGGCGTCCTTGATTCCGGGCATCGACTTAACGGAAGAGGCATCAAGCGATTTGATCATCATACCAAATGGTGGATGAACGATCATTGCGATTAACATTCCATCTTCTTTGTAGTCTATTCCAAAGAGCGGTTTACCGGTAACTATGCTTTTGCCCTCAACATTCTTTTTGGATGTGCCGATGATTTTAAAATCGCCAATGTCCTTTGTGGTAACTTCTGCAGGTACAGGCATCGTTGCAGCCAGCGAAGCCATTTCGCCATAACCTGCTTTTTTACCGGAACCTTTGTGGTAAAGCATTCCTGCTTCTGTTGTGATTTCTTTTGCCGGAACATTCCACTGCTTTGCTGATGCATCGATTAACATCTGACGCGCAGTAGCTCCGGCAGTGCGTAGCGGCTTCCATCCTTGCCTGATACCCTGACTACCACCAGTGAATTGTCTGTCGTAGCGCTCTGGATAAAAATCTGCCTGTTCAACAATTACGTTCTTCCAGTCAACATCAAGTTCATCTGCCAGGATCATCGGCATCGATGTCTTTACGTTTGATCCGAATTCCGGATTCGGTGACATCAGCGTAACCACACCGTTGTTTCCGATTTTTATATAACTGTTCAACTCAAACCATTCTTCAGGCATGGTGAGCAACTCTTCATCTTTTGGTTTGCATCCAGCAAGCCAGCTAAAGCTCAACATCAATCCACCACCTGCTAAGGCAGAAGCTTTTAAGAATGATCTTCTGTTTATTGTTGTTTTTACTTGTGCCATAATTGAAGTGTTCGGTTAAACGTTCGCAGCGGTCTTGATCGCAGTCTTGATTCGCAAATAGGTTGCGCACCGGCAGATGTTGCCATTCATGGCATTTTCTATTTCTTCATCACTAGGATTCGGTTTGCTCTTTAGAAGAGCCACAGCACTCATGATCTGGCCGGCCTGGCAGTATCCACACTGCGCTACATCGTGCTCGAGCCACGCCTTCTGAACAGGATGATCGCCATTTTCGGATAGCCCTTCTATCGTAACGACTTCTTTATTTTCAATCTGCGAAACAGGCAAAATGCAGGATCGAACCGCATTGCCATCAACATGTATTGTACACGCACCACATTGCGCCATACCACATCCGAACTTCGTTCCCACAAGGTTAAGATGATCGCGTAACACCCATAATACAGGTGTTTTCGGATCTACATCCACAGCTTGCTTTTTGCCGTTAACATTTAGGTTAATTGTTGCCATTGATGAGCGTTTTAGTTACTAAGAGTTAAGAAAAGTCTGGAGTTGGGCAATTAGATGCCGCGAGACTGTATTGCTTCCCGCTTCTTCTTAAAGGCCTTCTCAATCACATTCAATCGTGCTTTACGGGGATCGGGTTTGCTTTGAACTTTGCCATCTAAATCGATATCCAGAATCTCTTCCTTGTTGATGTCGTATAATGGCCAGTTCGGCAAACCTTTGCCGTTGGGGTTTCCTGTTTTAGCGAAGTTCGTCCAATAAGTGTTCATGATCCTGGCGAGCTCTTTTTCTTCAGCTGTCGCTTCAGGAGGCGCGCCCCATCTTGCATTGAGTGTGTTGAAGGCAAATGCGATATCAGATCCGTGGCCTGCACCGTAACGTGCCCTTTCTCTCGCTGCGACTGGTACATAACCGAATTGAAACATGTAAGCTGGAGCGCGTTTCCTGGTGAAGGCTCTGGCGGTCATGCGTGCAGGTTCGCCCCACACCCAATCTGTATTGAACATCGTCTGTACTTCTGCGAACTCTTTGTTGCCATTAGGATCGTACGCAGCTTTCGCTTCTGCTTCATTCTCGCCAAATAGTGCAAACAGTGCCTCCTTCGTTGTCGCATTGCTAACAAATGGTCCGCCTATTTCAGCGCTACAATTACCGATCATGAGCGGCACACTCGGAAATCTTCCCGCGTTGTATGCACTCTCAGCAGTCTCCACCACGAGTTTTCCATCGAGAATTGGACCTGAATACGTTCTGACACCAGAGCTATCGGTTTCCTGACCGCCATCTACGATTTGTTCCACGCTCAACGCACGAAGTTTTGCCAATGCGTCTGCATCTGTGCTTTGGATCTTATGCCTACGCGCGAAATTTAACCCAATGGTCTCAGCTGAGACTGGATAAAGTGGATCAGCATTTTCCTTACGGATGGGTCGTCCAGTAAGAACACCATCACGACCGCCACTTGAATGACCAATTGCTTTATGGAATAGACCTTTTGCGGCCGGGATTGTCAGCAGTGAGTGAACCGAAACACCGCCAGAAGAAAACCCAAATATTGTTACGTTGTTTGGATCGCCACCGAAGGCTGCAATGTTTTCTTTAACCCACTTAAGCGCTGCGATCTGATCCATGTAGGCATAGCTCCCTTTAAATTCTTCCGGATTTTCTTTGCTCAGTGCAGGGTGCGCAAAATGACCAAGACGCCCAAGTCTGTAATTGATTGTCACAAGGATGACGCCCTGTTTCGCAAAGGCTTTTCCCGATGAACCAGGACCAGAACCACTGCCACCGGTAAACCCACCTCCATGAATCCAAAACATCACAGGTAACTTTGATTTTGTATCAATGGGAACTGGTGCCCATACATTAAGAAAGAGACAATCCTCAGATTGAACTGATGTAGAACCCGGCCAGGCACGCTGTGGGCAATCAGCACAGTCCTTAGTAGCATCACGAACTTCTTTCCACGGTGTGACCGGTTGTGGTGGTCGCCAACGGTTAGCACCAACGGGTGGTGCTGCGTAGGGAATACCTTTAAAGTACGATACATCTTCATCAATGCCGCCACGCACAATTCCCGATTTTGTGCGTACTTCTGGTCCAGCGGTTTGTTGAGCATGCAACGCCTCAAACAAGAACAACGAAAAGATTCCAATGAGCAAAACTTTCATGCTATTTGATTATGGTGTGAATTGTTCGATTTATTGGTCAGACCTAATTCCAGAAAAAACTTTGCGAGCCGCATCAGCATCTGCCTTGCTAACTGATCTTTCAATTAATGCGAATACTTCTTCAATCTGATTTTTCATAATCCCTTGCTTCATTGCTAAAGCAAGGTGCGACCCCAGCATCGGTTCAACACCTTTGCCAAGAGCTATCAACACTGATATGGTTGTAAGCTCACGTTCAGCAAAAGTCAGCACGTCCCTTGAAAAGAGATCTGCAAAAAGGTGCTCTTTAAGAAATCTGTCAATCTCCGGACTAAAGGCACCATACCCTGACGTTGGCTTTTCAATCGGTCCATCCGGTGAACGTCCTCGAAGTTTTGCAAGGTTTTCCCATCCAGTCACATACTTATTTGTATCGCTGACAGGAGTTGCCTCTCTTCCCATATTGTCTTTTATTCCCTTGGCTTTCCGTTCATCAAGTGTCGAGATCAACGTGTTAAGTCCCTGGATGCTTCTTGGAAATCCGCAGTATGCATATGAGTGAAGAAACACTTCTTTGCACTCGTTAATAGTAAGTCCACCGTCCAATGCTTCATAGATGGCAGGTTTAAGTTTTTCCAAATCGCCTTTAGCAGTGAAGGCTGCCATCAGCACGATGGCTTTCTGTTTATCCGAAAGTGTTCTTGCGCCAGATTGATCTTGCGCTTGTCCAACTTGATATAGGAGCACCGAGAGGATAGCAAGCAGATAAGTCTTAGTTCTATTCATCGTTGGATGTCTTTGCCTGTTCTATTTAAGAATGTTTATTTTCCGAAGCCATTTTTCAACCTCAAGTCGCGCTTCCCTTTCCTTTTCGCCTTCCATCACGAAAAGAATTCCATCTCTCTCAACTCCGCCCCTAATGGAGAATCCTTCAACGACTCGGCTATTTGGACATAACTCTTTTACAGTGCTGAATGAGCTTCCTATCCCGTAGCCTCCGTTTGTATTAAAAGGAACAATTGTTTTTCCACTCAGATCGTACTGTTTCAGAAAGCTTTTCATGGGAGGCGGAAGTTGCATCCCCCATGTTGGAAATCCGACAAAGACAACATCATACTTTCGGATGTCGTCAATCTTTGTTTTCAAGGGCGGTAGAAAGCCTGTTTCGTTTTCTTCGGCAACCTGATCGACAGTCGCCTTGTAATTTGCTGGATATGGATTTACTAATTCCAAGGCTACCAGCGTTCCACCTACATTTTCGTGAATGATTTCAGCGATTGCTTTCGTGTTGTTGGTACGTGATAAATAAACAATAAGAATTTTTTCAGAACCATTGCCGACATCATGCGCTGGTTTTGTGTCGTTGTCTTGAGAGAAACAACACAATGAAATCAGCACAAAGAATATCGTCAGTGTATTCAAAATGGAATTTGCTTTTGTGTAATCAATTCTTACTGCACAAATGTCAAATGAACAGTCCGTCAGTGTTTAATGACATGCGTGTCGCGAACGCTGCTAAAGGTCAAGGCCAGTAACTTCCAGTCTTTCTTTTCTTTCTTAAAAACTTCCGTTACTGTGAATTCTGTTACAACATCACTGCCGCGTACAAACGCGGTCAATGTGATCCTGCTCCACAAAATGGCTGTGTCGTCCACCAGTTCAACTGCTACGTCTTTGATATCTGCCTTCTTATACCAGATACTTCCCGATTTGATGATTTCAAGTTCCTGGTCTTTCTTCCACGTGCCGCTCATATGAACAAATTTTGATTCATCATGGAAAAGCGGAGCAAGCTTGTCAACATTCTTGTCAGCCATCCATTGCCATTTGTCTTTTGAAAGATTGACGAGTTCCTGTTCTTCTTTCGTGTAGCTTGTACTGCCTGCTGTTTGCGCGAAGGCCGACAGCATTGTAAAAAGCATTAAGCCGAGTCCGAGCATTGATTGTTTCATCGCTTCTAGTTTGTTAGTTGTTCCTTGTTATTTATCGAATCCCTTTTCCTTTAACCACTTCGACATGAGCGCGGCTACCTCCGCGTTGTTCAAATCAGAAAATGGAAAATGAGTATTTCCTTTTATGCCGATTGTTGGAAGGTGAACAAGTGTCACGTCACCACCGAGTTTGTTGACCGCGTCAGTCCAGAGCTTGGCCATTGCGAGGGCTGCACGCCACTGTTCCTGACCGGGATTTTCAACCGGCTTAGATGGTATGTTATCACCGTAGTAAATGACAATCGGAATTTTTGTAAGCTTCATGAAATCTGCCATTGGAACACCAATGGCTCCTAGACTTCCTCCTACATAGGTTATCGCTTCCGGCACTTGCCCTTCAGGGAATAAAAAGTTACTTGCTGGCTCATAAGACACAATGCCTTTAATGTTCTTGTTCTTGATTGCGGTCATCCAACCTTGCCCACCACTGTGTGAATGAGTGACAAGAATTCCTTCTCCGATCTTATCGAACAAAGCAGACACCGCATTGGTGTTTACCTGGAAATCAATAGGCCCAATGTTGGGAGTCATCTGCCTGAAGAATTGATTTAAAGCTTCCGGGTCTTTTGAAAATTGTACACCAGGATAAAATTCATTACCAACGCCTAGTCGGAATATCCCGAACCACAACTGATCATCGGCTGCAGCTGTAATCGTTCCACCCACAGTTCCACGAGCGGCACGGCCTCGCCTGGGTTGATCAATAAGGTAAACCGGAAAGCGCTCACGTAAAAAGATATTCTGATACCCTTCGCGACCATCGGGAGTTGTCTCCCATGTTTTAGAAAATTGTCCATAGCCATGCCAGAACACCAGCGGAAGTTTCCGGGCTTTATCAGGAATCTGATAGAAGACATAGGCGTGATCGCCATGCAATGTTTGACCTTCAGAGCTTTGGTTTGCCGGATTGAATGCCCCATGTTTGATCGGATCGAATGTCCCCGGAGCGGTAATGACAGATCCACCTACGGCAAAGCTGCCTTGATCCTGTATGACGATCGGTTGCTTCTTTTGACCGTAGACAGAAAATGACGACAGCACAATCGCTGCAACGACTACTAGTTCATATCTGTTGTGCTTCATCTTTCATTCATCATTTCAACCTTATAACCTTGACTTTGTCAGCAGGCAGGTCGGATTACTTTCTATATTCGTCTTCCGTTACCTCGTTTAGCCAAACTGTTTCACCTAGATGCCGATTCGTAATGGCAACGTGGACAAAGGCGGTATCAGCACTCGCGCCATGCCAATGCGGCACATTTGGTGGGCACTTGATTACATCTCCCTTTCGAAGTATCTTTTTAGATTGACCTTGCTCTTGATAATACCCAACTCCGTCAATTACTAAGAGAATTTGTCCACCAGGGTGCTTATGCCATTTTGTTCGCGCACCAGCTTCGAAAGTCACGTTGCCAACTGAAGTCGGATTGAGACTGTCAGCATCCATCAGGCTCTTCAAATAAGCTGTTCCTGTGAAGTTGTTGCTTGCGATTTTGGTTCCCCTGGGGAAAACACTGTTCGTTGTTGGTTCCTTATTGTCGCGTTTTACTTGAGCACACGATGACATGGCCACCAGAAAGACGAAAGCAGATACCAGAATATATTTCATAAAGCTATTTGGGTTGTTCGTTACTTAAATTCTTATTAAAGAAATCAGTCAATTTCGCAACAGCCTGATTTACATACTCAGGCTTCCAGTAGCTTTGAATGTGAGTAGCCCCGTCAAGGATAAACAACTCCTTACTTTTAGCATTCGTTGCTTTGGGAAATGCTTCATCAGTCATATACTTTGTATCGGCTTTACTTCCGACAATCATTAACAAAGGTTGATTGATTAGATCCATGTTAGTTGCGGCATCCCAGGTCATTAGATCGAGTAAGCTGCTCATCGTATATAAAAAAGTAGAATTCGGATGAGCGTGAGTCCTGTAGTAGTACACATAGCCCTCGCGATATAAATCGGTTGGGGTTTTCTCAATCTCTTCATCAGTCACACTTGCTACTCCGGCATAAATGATCTCACCGCCTGCAGCTTCTTGTGCCCGCGCATCGGAAGCTTTTTTCAAACGCTCCTGTATTGTAGATAGCTGAGAGTTCTGAAACCCATTGCGTCTTACTTGCCCTGAATTGAACATACTCAGCGTTGCGACCGCTTTAAACCTCTTATCAGATTGTGCGGCCTTGAGGGTATAACCACCACCACCGCAAATGCCGAGTACGCCAAGACGATTTGCGTCAACACCTGAGTAGCGTGTGATAAAGTCAGCCATGCCACGGATGTCCTCAATTCGGTACGCTGGCTTATCAGTGTGTCGCGGTTCTCCACCACTTGCTCCCTGATAGGCGGCATCAGCCGCTATTGTGATAAAACCAGATTCCGCCAAACGTTGTGCATATAGTCCGGAGGCTTGTTCTTTTACTCCACCATTAGGATGAGCAACTACCACTGCCGGATACTTTTGCGTTGGATCATAATTGGCAGGCGTGTAAACATTGGCAGCGATGTCAATTCCATTCAGTTTATAGGTTACTGGATGAATGTTTACTTTGCCTTTGACATTCTCAGTGATGGCACCTTCATACACCAATGTGTACGGATTTTGTTTGGTGAGTTTTTGATTCGTTTGTGCAGTAGTTGTTTTAATACTTGCAGTTAGTGCGAGTGTCATAAATATCAGATGCTTCATTTTGTCATTCTTTAATAAACGTTTATCGATCAACTCTAGCCTGCAGATGTTGTGGATATCGCGCTCCCCGAATTTCGATCTGTGAGAAAGCGCTTTCGATCTCCTCTAAATCTTCTGATGACAACGCGAGTTGGTCAGCTTTCAAGTTTTCTTCCAGACGATGAATTTTCGTGGTGCCCGGAATTGGGACGATCCATGGTTTCTGCGCGAGAACCCAGGCAAGGGCAACCTGTGCAGGTGAAGCATTTTTGTAACGCGCGAACTCAGCTATTTTATCAACTACAACTTGATTTGCCTTTCGATTGTCCTCATTGAATCGAGGTACTACGTTACGAAAGTCCGTTTTGTCGAATTGTGTGTTGGCGTTGATTGCTCCGGTGAGGAAGCCCTTACCGAGAGGACTAAAAGGAACGAAACCGATTCCTAATTCTTCGAGCGTTGGCAAGATCTCTTTCTCTGGTTCTCTCCACCAAAGGGAATACTCGCTTTGAAGTGCTGCTACCGGAAGTACTGCATGCGCCCTGCGAATGGTTTGAATTCCGGCTTCTGACAAACCAAAATATTTTACCTTACCTTCAGCGATAAGCTCTTTCACCGTTCCAGCAACATCTTCAATCGGAACATTCGGATCAACGCGATGCTGATAGAACAGGTCTATCCTGTCAGTCTTCAGTCGCTTCAAAGATGCTTCGGCAACCGCTCTTATGTTTTCAGGTCGACTATCAAGACCTGCGGTTGAATTACCGCCTTTGAATCCGAATTTTGTTGCCAAAACAACTTTATCACGAAATGCTTGGACCGCTTCTCCCAGCAATTCCTCGTTAGTAAATGGACCATAGGCTTCCGCAGAATCAAAGAAATTTACTCCGAGTTCAAACGCCCTCCTGATCAACTTTATTCCTTCTTGCTTATCAGTTGCCGGTCCGTATCCAAAACTCAATCCCATACATCCAAGACCGATTGCTGATACCTCCGGGCCGCTTTTCCCTAGTTTTCTATATTTCATAAGTCCCGCTTGCGATTTTTTACACAACAAAGGTGTTACAAAGCCAGGCCAGTGGACTTATACAGATTACTGGTTTACCTACCAATTTTACCTTTTAGCGCCTGCCGCTGTCGTAAATGGCCGCGGAACGCTTAATTTTGAATGGAAATGAAAGCCAGCTATGGAAGAGATATTGAAATTTGATACGGTCAGCCAGTACAACGCCTTTAACAGGAATGAGACGCTACACCCGCTTGTTAGCGTTGTTGATCTTTCAAAAGCAGCCCCAAGGCAGCTGCGGAAGATGAGCTATGGGTTTTATGTAGTGTTCCTGAAAGAAATTAAATGTGGCGACCTTAAATACGGTATTAGCAACTATGATTATGAAGAAGGCACACTGGTCTTTCTCGCTCCTGGTCAGGTAATCGGTTCGCAGGGCGAAGAATTTTACCAACCTCAAGGGCTGGCTCTCGTGTTCCATGCAGACTTTATACACGGCACTTCCCTCGGACGCCACATTAATGATTATACCTTCTTTTCATACACGACCAACGAAGCCCTTCACTTATCGGAGCGTGAAAGACAAATCATTCTCGATTGCTTTTCCAAAATCAAGTACGAACTTGAACGCGCGCTGGATAAGCATAGCAAAACACTCATCGCATCGAACATCGAATTGTTTCTAAACTATTGCGTTCGATTTTATGATCGTCAGTTCATAACGCGCGACAATACCAACAAGGGAATTCTTGAACGCTTTGAGACTTTACTTAATCATTTCTTCGCGTCCGAGAAGCCACAGGAAGTTGGATTGCCGTCTGTCTCGTATTGCGCGAATGAACTTAATCTCTCAGCTAATTATTTCGGAGACCTGATAAAAAAGGAAACAGGCAAATCTGCCAACGAATACATACACCTAAAACTTATTGACGCCGCGAAAGCGAAGATATCGGATACAAATAAGTCGGTGAATGAAATTGCCTATGAATTAGGCTTCAAATATCCGCAACACTTTTCCCGGGTGTTTAAGCAACATACGGGAGTAACCCCGTTAGAGTACAGGACTTCGATGAATTGATATGCAATCTGCATCACACTGTTCCTGAATATGAAATTTCCACACATTATTATTGCCGTTATTCTCACGCTATTTACCATACAGGTTGCTACGGCTCAGCAAGCAAAGCAAATGGTAAGAATGGCCAAACTTGTGATTGATTCGACACACTTGGAAACTTATAAGGCTTTATTGAAAGAGGAAATCGAAACTTCGCTGCGGGTAGAGCCAGGTGTGTTAACGTTGTACGCGGTTTCAGAAAAGGAGAAGCCAACCCACATTACAATCCTCGAAATATACAAAGACGTTGATGCATACAAAGCACACATTCAAACCCCTCATTTTCTCAAATACAAAAATGGCACCCTTCCCATGGTGAAATCGCTTGAATTGATAGAGGCGGATCCCTTGTTACAGGGGAGTGAAGTTGAAGCAAAAGTGATTGGAGAATAGAGGAGATTCTTTCTTTACCCATTTTCCCCAACGTTGCTCTCAAAATCCAATTCCTATGATACACCAGGAACGACAGGTGTTTATCTTATGCCACAAATACAAAATACTTATAGAAACCAACGCTAATCTGCCGTATTAAAGGTATATTAAAACGGATTTGATTTCCTCTCCGGAATCTTCACACAAGGCTCAGAGGCGACCCGACCCAAGGGAAAGAATGACTTTCGCCTCAATTCAACCTAAAACGAGAGCTTATGTGTTTTTCAGCCGGTGCAAGTTTTGGAACAGGTGCTATTCTTACAGTCGTAGGTGTTGCCTCGATCAGGAAAGCGGAATCGCCATCGCAGGTTCTCTTCGCAAGCATTCCTTTCATCTTTGCCCTTCAGCAGATCACCGAGGGATTCCTGTGGCTCTCGCTGACTGATCCGGCATACGCATCTCTTCGGCAAGTAGCGACTTATAACTTCCTGTTCTTTGCTCAGGTTGTCTGGCCGATATGGGTGCCGTTTTCAATTCTCAAACTCGAACCAAGAGAGAGGCGTAGGACAACGGAGAAAACGATGGTTGGAATAGGGGCCTTGATTTCAATCTACCTTGCTTACTGCTTGTTGTTATATCCTGTAGAAGCGAAAGTAGTCGGCTATCATATTTCGTATGAGCAGGATTATCCATCGGGCCTTGGCCTCTATGGTGGTTTCCTTTACATCGTAGCCACGGTTGGCCCTCCGTTCTTCTCCCGCATCAAACGCATGTGGTTGTTGGGGCTCACGGTTTTCATTTCTTACCTGATCGCTGCCGTTTTGTATACCGACTATATTATTTCTGTCTGGTGTTTCTTTGCTTCGATTATCAGTATTGCTGTCTATGTTATCATGCACAATCTCAGTCAGGCAAGTAAGCAGATCCCTGATGTTTCAATCGGCTCAACGGTATAACCCTGCGATTCGTGCATGGCTCCCGCTAAGTTCAAAACCTGCAATTGAGCGCTGATTGCGTGTTCACGATTAAATAATGTCTCGGAGAAAACCATTTCCGGCAATTTGTTTAACTTAATACAGTCTTAGAAAGTCGCTTACGTGCTTCAACAGCTTCTTGTTCGCCTTGGTTGAAGATCGCCATATCTGAATGTCCCGGGCCTCTCTCGAAAATAGCCCTTTTCAGATCTGAATACTTGAATGAATTACGATTGGAGGTCTGTCATCCTTAACAAACAGGCTATGAAAACACTTTTGATAATAGAGGATACCG
>DATCLO010000017.1:0-7160 GCA_036563875.1 Cyclobacteriaceae bacterium | reverse complement strand
TACCTCGCGCAATTCAAACCGATTCCCCTCGCCTACCAATACACATGGTTTAGTATCCTGATACACAATGGCTTCTTCGGGCAACGCCGGAACGGTATCCGAATTTACAAAAATACCTGCCTCCACAAACATACCCGTACGAAGCTCCTTCCCCGGCTCATCAATGTGACCATGAACGGAGAACGTGCGCTGATCCGCATTGCGTTGGGGACTGATCAACAAAACCGTTCCGCTGTAGGTAGCATCGGAACCGATTGCACGGATCCGCATCTTTTGTCCTTTCAACACCTTCGCAATGTCCTGCTCGAAAACGTTCAGTTCAACATGCATGTCATCGGTATTAACAATCTCGAAAACAACTTCTTTCGCCTCCACATAAGATCCCTGCGCAAAGTTCGCGCTGGCAATATATCCACTGATCGGTGACTTAATGCTGATGGAAGGTTGAATATTGCCTGCATTTAGTGCTGCAATATCAACACCGATCATCTCGAGACGGGCTTTCAAACCTGCAATCCGTCCCTTCAAGGTATTGAAGGTCGACTCACTCTGCTGCAGCTTTTTTATAGCTGTCGCATTTTGCTCTCCCAGCGTTTGCTGACGAACGTACTCCTGCTCGGCAAACTGCAACTCGCTGGCTGTCTCCAGGTACTCCTGTTGCAGTGTAATGTATTCTGGATTCGTCAGCTTCGCCAGTCGCTGACCTTTCTTTACATACATTCCGGGCAACAACATGCTTTCAACGATATAGCCACCCGACGGAGCCGTAACAGCCGCTTTCGCCTCAGGGGGAACATCGATCTCACCGGTAGCGTTAATCACACCGGAAATCATCCGATATTCAATGTGTCCCGTTTTTACCCCTGCCATGGCAACCTGCTGCGGAAGGAGTTCCAATGCTTTCTCCTCCTTAGCGCCCTCCGACGCCGTGTTGTCATCACCGCCAGCGCAACCGGCAATCATCAACATGATCGCCACACCATACAGTCCGTGCATGTTCATATTCTTATTCTGTTAAATAGTCAATCCTGATAACCGTTCGATTGTAGTTCAATACAGACTCCAGATACCTAATGCGAATCTGCCGTGCCTGATGTGCGCTCTGGAGATACTGAAACGGATCGATTTCTCCCGCTTCAAGCTGCAGGCTGGCTGTCTGCTGCAACAATGCCGCCTGACCCAGTCCCGTAGTACGGTAGTAATCTACCAGGTGCGAATACTTCTCCAGATCCGAAAGCGCGTTTGCCCTGTTATTTTCCAGTTGTCGTTGCCCAAGCACTAGCGCCTCATTCGCTTTCCTCGTCTCTATGATCCCACGTTGTACTGCTGCCTGAGAAGGAAAGAACCACAGCGGTACCGCCAACCCTACGTTCCATCCTTCCAAACCGGTAAAGCGCCGGTCGGGATCAGTAATGTCCTGTCTGAAATAGCCAACACTAACCTGTGGAAACAAAGATGCCTTGTTAACAGCTGCTTCCCGGGATCGCACTTCTGCTTCCTTCTCGAGTACCGATACCAAAGGGTGTTGTACGTTAGTATCAAATCTTGGTGCAGGCAATGCCAGCAACGTATCAATATCGGGTGTCAGCGGTTGGTCGACAAACAACAAATGCTGAAGGTCGTGAGTTGCCTGGCGTAAATCCTCCGTACGCAAGACGAGTTCATTTCTCAACTCGTGCAGGTGGCTTTCCGCGAGCGTCTTTTCCAAAAGACTGCTCTCGCCGACGCTGAATTGAAGTGACGTTCTCCTTTCAAAATCTTCGTAGAACGCGAGCTGCTGATTGAGTTCCCGTGTAACCTGGCGCAGGTATAGCCATTGCTGCCAGGCAAGACGAACCTGGTATATGATATCCTTTTCCGTCAGCCGTTGTTGTTGCCGCGCCAACGCAACATGCTGCTTGTTGAGTTTCGCGCGCTGCAGATGGGCGGGAATGCTTCCAAGATTTTGATTCACTTGCCAGAAGGCGTCGCGAGCGGGGCTGTTAATTTGCCCATACTCCAGACCGATCTCCGTAGCAGGAATATCAAAGGCACCCTTCTGTTGTTGCTCACGGCTTTCCACTTCGAGTCGCGCCATCTCAGCTTGCGGATGTCTGCTTAAGGCGAGATCAATGGCCTGTTGCTCTCCCAATCGAAGGGTATCCTGACCCCGGGCGGGAACGAGCGTCAAGGCAAGCACGCCGGTTGTTACCAGTGTTGCCGTGCGAAGCTTCATCCTCTTCAACGCATACGACTCCATCGCACGGTACAACACTGGCAACACGACCAGCGTCAGCAGGGTAGCACTCACAAGCCCTCCGATAACCACAGTTGCCAACGGCCGCTGAACCTCAGCGCCAGCACTTTGCGACAATGCCATCGGCATGAAGCCAAGTGCAGCAACGGTAGCTGTCATCACAACAGGGCGTAAGCGCACCATACCTCCTTGGATGACGAGATTGGTCAAATCCATTTTTCCAGAACTTTTCAACTCATTGAAATAACTGATCAACACGATGCCATTCAGCACGGCGACGCCAAACAGTGCAATGAAACCCACGCCCGCGGAGATGCTGAAGGGTAAACCGCGAATCCATAGCGCAAGAATTCCTCCGATGGAAGACAGCGGGACTGCCAGGAAAATCAGCAGTGCGTACCTAAACGACCCGAAGGCAAAATATAGCAGCACAATGATCAATGTCAGCGCTATGGGCACCGCTACCTGGAGTCGCTTCTTCGCTTGTTGCAGGTTCTCGAAGTCGCCGCTGTATTTGAAATAATATCCCGGCGGAAGCGATAACTTCTGATCCAACGTGGAACGGATTTCGTTTACGAGACTTTCCACATCGCGATTGCGAACGTTAATGCCAAGGGTTATCCGTCGCTGCGCGTTGTCGCGCGAGATCTGTGCCGGACCAACAGTTTCCTTAACATAGGCCAACTCACTCACCGGTACTGGATATCCTGCTGCGTTTCTCACTGTGAGCCTACTGAGATCAAACGCTTCGCGATGCGATGCATCAAGCCGTACTACCAAATCAAATTTTCTCTCACCCTCAAACACGACACCCACAGGTTCGCCCGCAAATGCCGCGCGAATGACCGTGTTTACATCTTCTACAGAAGTGCCATGCTGTGCGATCTTTTCACGGTCGTATTGAATGAGCCACTGCGGCAGCCCCTCAGTTTGCTCTATTTGAATGTCTGCCACGCCGCGCACCTGCGAAATCAGGGACGCAGCCTCTACGACCTTTTCGTGCATCAGATCCATGTCGTCGCCAAAAAGCTTGATGGCAACGTCAGTCTTCGCTCCTGTCATGAGCTCGTTGAAGCGCAGCTGAATGGGTTGGGTGAAATCAAACGACGGACCAATAAGCACGGAAAGAGCTGATTCCATTTTGGCGATGAGTTCTTCCCTTGTCTCGGCCGAGATCCACTCGGATTTATCCTTTAATACGATCATGATGTCTGCCTGCTCAACAGACATCGGGTCAGTTGGTACTTCGGCAGTTCCGATCTTGGAGACGACTTGCTTTACCTCAGGGAATTGCTCCAGCAGGATTTGCTCCGCGAGGGTACTGTTCCTGATACTTTCATCCAGCGAAGATCCGGCAGGCAGGGTCATCTGCATGGCGAGGTCGCCCTCCTCAAGCTGCGGAATGAATACACCACCCAGGCGACTGAAAATCACGATCGCAGCAATAAACAAACTCAACGCTATTGAGATCGTAACCGCAGGACGGTCCAACGCTTTGCCAAGTACCGCCCTGTAGCCGCGCTGCAGGACCGCCATAATGCGGTCTGAAAGCGTTGGCTTGAGTATGATGTTCCGCTTGAGCATGAGCGAAGACATCATCGGAACATAGGTAAGCGAAAGAAGCAATGCACCGAGAACGGCAAAGCTCACCGTTTGAGCCATCGGTCTGAACATTTTCCCTTCAATCCCGGTGAGCGTCATGATCGGAATGAACACAACAATGATGATTAACACGCCAAACGCTGCTGTCCGGTATATGGACGACGCAGACTTCGCCACAACGCCATCCATTTCCTCCCGGGTCAACGACTTGCCGACGTGGTAAGCAAACAGTGCATGCAGTATTCCTTCGACAATAATTACAGCGCCGTCCACCACAATCCCGAAGTCAATCGCGCCCAGCGACATGAGATTGGCCGACACGCCGAACATGTACATCATGATGAACGCGAACATCAGCGACAGCGGAATTACTGAGGCAACGATGAGTCCCGCCCTAAGATTTCCCAGCAACAACACTAGCACGAGAATGACGATGAGTCCACCCTCGATGAGGTTTGTCTTTATTGTCCCTGTAGTTCGGCCTACCAGCTCAGACCGGTCCAGATAGGGTCGTATATGCACGCCTTCCGGCAACGATGATTGAATTTCCGCTACACGCTGATGAATGTTTTTCAAAGTGGACGACGCGTTCGCGTTGCGTAGCATGAGCGTAATTCCACCAACAGCTTCTCCATTTCCGTTGCGGGTCATGGCGCCTAACCGTGGAGGGTATGCTTCCTGCACGGAGGCTACTTGTTTTAAAAGTACGGGAGTGCCATTGCGGCTATCGACCACAACGTTTTCAATATCGCTGGCTGATTTCAGTACTCCATCTGTTCTGATGTAGTACGCATTAGCGCCGCGCTGCAGGTAACTTCCACCCGTGCTCTGATTGTTACTCTCCACCGCCTGGATGAGATCCTGCATCGTCAGGTCAAATGCCCGAAGCGTGCCGGGATCGGCTGACACCTGGTATTGTTTCACAAAGCCGCCAAAGCTACTCACTTCCACCACACCGGGAATGCCGGCGAGCTGGCGCTTGACAATCCAATCCTGGATCGTTCGAAGTTCCATCACATCGTATTGGTCCTCGTAACCCGCTTCGACTTCAAGCACGTACTGGTAGATTTCACCCAAGCCAGTAGTAATTGGCATTAATTCGGGCTTTCCGAGTCCGGCCGGAATCTCCGCCTCGGCCACTGCGATCTGCTCGCTCACGAACTGCCGGGCATCTGTGATGGATACATCATCCTCGAAGACAACCGTTACTACGGAAAGACCATATCGTGAGATAGAACGAAGCTCAACAACACCAGGCAGGTTCGCCATCGATACCTCAACAGGGTATGTTATCAAACGCTCAACTTCCTCTGCTGAGAGTGTTGGCGAATTGGTTACCACCTGCACCTGATTATTCGTGATATCGGGCACCGCATCTACTGGTATGTTCTCGAAAGCGTAGAAGCCACCACCGATAATGGAGAGTACCAGTAGTGCAACAATGAACTTGTTGCGCACGGAGAAATGTATGATCTTCTCGAACATAAAAAGAGTATAGAGAATGTGGAGTTTTGATCAGGGCGCGGAGGATGCCGCACTGGAGAGAAAGAGATCAGGCAACGAAGGGTGGCGCCCGGAACTGTCGCGACGACAGCAGCAAGGTGCGGGCATGTAGTTTGTCTACAAAGGGGCTGCGGGAGTTACGGGGGTTGACGAGCGGCAACTCCGTGACGTACACCGATGCCAGGTACACAGCGGGCGCATCCCAAACGCCGTGATCAACGTCAACTCCCGGGTCGCCCTTGGTAAAGGACTCAAGATGACCGCATCCAAGGTCCGTAGCGAAAGCTGCCTGGAGCAACCCTAATAAGGAATTATCAGCAGCAGTACGAACCTCGAATTTGATATTAGTGGTGCCCCTCGACGAGTGCTGATGTGGAATGGTTGAATGCAGCAGCGCCAGGCCATATGCCACGAGAAGGAGAACATATGCTTTTTTGGCCCGCATGGCGCAAATATAAGGAAATGCTTTGGGTCCACCCCGACTTTTTGTTATAATCCAGAACGGCCCGGATAAGTTCACCGCGATTGAGCATTTTTACCCACTGCGGGTCGCTCCTCATCGCGGGCATCAAATTGTTCCTCGTAAGCGGAACGATTGGGCCGTCGCCAACCTGACAGGCGCGGATGAATCGCTTGTCGTCTGACGGTATCAAAGAATAAAGTTTGATCTTCCCGTCCGCTACCTTGAAGAACCAACAGCTGTCAGCCGGGGTCCCTTCCCTCCTCCTTCCCTCGGCATTGACTCCAAAAACCAGATCGTGAGGAATACCGTCTCTTTGTCCACCCAGCGTAAACCTCGTCACCCTCAGCGTTTCATATGGGAGCAGACGCTTCTATTTCTTTGTCAGGTCGTATATATGGCGGATTTTCTCCAAAATGCCTTCAAAGTCGATATTAAGGTCGATGATACGTCCTGTTCTGATGTCGAATACCCAGCCGTGAACGATGGGATATCCATGTTCCTGAAAACTGAGTTGCAACGCCGCTGTCTTGATCACATTGATGCATTGCTCCTGTACATTTAACTCCACCAGTCGATCATACCGTGCACTTTCGTCACTGATAGCATCAAGTTCTTCCTGATGAAACCGATAGATGTCGCGAATGTTTCGCAGCCATGGATTTAACAGTCCCATATCTCTTGGAATCATGGCTGCCTTAACCCCGCCGCAATTGTAATGACCGCACACAATGACATGCTTTACCTTGAGTTGACGGATGGCATAGTTGATGACCGATTGCACGTTGAGGTCGATCGTCGTCACAAGATTAGCGATGTTGCGATGCACGAAAACTTCGCCAGGGCCAAGTCCCATCATCTCTTCTGCTGACACGCGACTGTCACTACAGCCAATGTACAGGTAGTCGGGATTCTGATCCTTCGCGAGGTGTTCAAAGAAATCGGCGTTTGTGCCTTTCTTTTGTTCGATCCAGCGTTTGTTGTTCTCGAAGATTTGGGTGTAGGAAGTCATAGGGCTTGAACCACATAGGACATAGGGCACATAGAGTTCACATAGATAGGAAAAATTCCAGTACGATCTCTATGAAAATGGTGATTGCCAACCGTCAACTGACGGGAAGCTTTTTCATCTCCAACGGACGCGGTGCGGGTAAACCTGTGACTTCGAGGATTTCTTGTTCGTCGAGGGTTTCTTTGGTTAGCAGTGCCGCGGCGAGGGCATCGAGTTCTTTGCGGTAGACTTGAAGGAGTCTACGCGCCTCGTCGTGGCATTCGTTGATGATGCGGTGGATTTCTTCGTCGACGGTGCGCGCGGTGTATTCGCTGAACGGTTTTGCCTGACCTATGGCGGTGCCGAGA
>DATCLO010000016.1:0-3452 GCA_036563875.1 Cyclobacteriaceae bacterium | reverse complement strand
CGAAAACGGACAACTGGTTGGCACCTGGAGTCTTCCGAATGGGCCAATGACGGCGTTGCCGTTTCCGCCCCAGGCGATGACGTTTTTCATGGAACAAGTGAGGAAGTGGGATCCAGATCTTCTGGACAGGGAGACGCAACTCATTGAGAGTTGGAGAAAGTATAGTGGGGAACGTTGAGGGTAGCTGAAAAAACCAATCGCTAGATGGCAATTCACAAACAACGTTGCTGAGTAGTGAAATATGGCAGCTATCGCCCTTCCTACTACTTACTTCTCACCTCTTACCTATAATTTCCCTCCCCGCCCCGTGACTTCCCCTCCCATCCGGCATTATACTTACAGCTAAAAAAACCTAAACTTATGAGACACTTATTAGGCGTCTTTGTGAGCGCGCAATGCTTCTGTGCGCTCGCGCAGGACACCCCTCAGCTTCATGTCACAGGCGTAGGACGTATTGAAGTACTACCCGATGTGGCCGTCATGCAAATTGATCTGAAGGCCATACGTATGGAATTCACGGACGCCGTATCTGCTCTGGAATCGGATTACCAGCAAATGGTCAAACATCTGGAAAGGGAAGGGTTCAAAAGGGATGAAATCAAAACCAGCGACTATGGGGTTCGGCCTAATATGGTCCATAAAGACAGAAGAATGTACGACAGCGGGTTCTACGCATATCACCATCTCAGGATAGAGCTCGTAAACTCCACAGAAAACCTCGCGAAGACAATAAAGGCACTTTCCAGAAGTCCTGTGAAAGCTAGATTGAAAATCAGATTCACGGTATCCGACAGCCTGCAAGAGTCCATCAAAAATGAACTCATCAAGAAAGCCATCAAAGATGCCCAGCAAAAGGCAAGACTTATGGCAGAAACTTCAGGTCAGCAGTTGGGCAATGTAGTAAAGATAGCGTACAACACGGGCGCATCAGGACGACGCTTCTCCGCTGAACTGTACGATATTTCGACGAACCAAGCAGAGCAAATAGCAATCACCGAGGAGGACATTGTGTATTTTGTGGAAGAGCTTTCGTTTGAGGATGATGTGATGATGACCTATTCAATTGGCAATTGATCCAATTCGCAGCGTAAGCTTCCCCTGAGTAGCTATACAATTATTGTCATGAACCTCTTGTTGGAATGTGGGCGACCTCGTATCTGGCGAACACTTTAAGGCTAAACTGTTCCGTCAGTTCCAGGCAATACCCGACTCAAACGGCGTCGACATGATCAAAAAATTCAAGGGTATTCCTTCAGTGTGCTGATGGATAACGACCTTGATCCAAACCGGCTGAGATCATGGACTAAAATGAATAATTATATGCACCAGGATGGCGATACTGCGTTTAACGATGACGTTCGAGACGCGCAGCCGTGCGTCTCTACGTAGTACACCCACCGATTACCTGAGCCCCCGATTACCTGAATACCGATCACTGATTACCCCTCACCCCCCTTAATTTCGTACCTTCACTCCTGCACTTGCATCTACAACTGCCCCTATCAACCCATGTTCCGTCACCTTATATACATTGCGCTTCTCACCCTGGCGCTCGTGTTTCTTATGTTTCGTCCCTACATGCCTGGATCATACGATCAACTCGCGGTGACGATATCGGCTATGGTACAGATTGGCAGTTATGGAGGATTGCTGTTGATTCTGGTTGGAGGCATTTGGCTGCTGTCGCGGCCGGGAGAGCCCGGCGCTGAAAGGCGAAACGAAAACTTTTGGAAAGCATCGTTGATCGTCATCGGCCTTCTTGTAATCATCGTTTCTCTCATTCCGCTGGCCGGAGACAACCCCTCGTTCGCCACGTTATTTCTTGTCGTCAGTCTGGCATTGATCGCACGTTCCTGGATGCGCACCAAAGAACCATACGCAAGTGCTAGTACTCCTGCGGCACCGTTGTATTTGATTCTGATTCCCCTGATCGTTGTGGCGGTGCGCGTGACTTTCATCGACAAGGCGGTGGAGTATTCACGCAACCTCGCCATACGGAACAGCGAGGCGCTGATACAGGAAATTGAAAATCATTTCGAACGTTACGGTCGCTATCCCATTTCCCTTCAGGCGCTGCATGGCGATATTTCTCCGGGCGTGGTCGGTATAAAGGAATACTGTTATGAACCCTACGGCGAGGCGTACAACGTCTATTTCAAACACTCCTCCCAGGACCTTGCGGCCGACGAGATTGTGATGTATAACAAACGCGATGAACATGCGTTTGCCTCACATCGGCTGGACATCCTTGAGTACACGGGTAATGAGTTGGCATTGAGGAGAGGTGATCGACGAAGGGTGCAGTTGTCGACACCTCATTGGATGGCGATAAGCTTTGACTAACGGCCTATCCGGCACGCCACATTTCCGGATTACCTATGTGTGCTATGTGTATCCCTATGTGCCCTATGTGGTTCAATAATGTTGGAACCACATAGAGCACATAGGTGGATTCAAAGATCAATCCATATTTTTTGGGACCGCTTACCGCCCTTGACCGCAACCATAAAACCCCTTATCTTCCCCTACGGATCCTCAAATGATCTACCAATACCTCTCACCCAGCCCTGTCCTGAGGGAATTCGTTCGGGATTACCTCATCGCGCATTTTGTGTTCGATAAGGATCAGCCCATCCCGGTAAAGGCATTTGCGCCGAGGCCGGAACAGGCGATGGCGTTTTTGCCGAGGGGCGGACTGGTCATGCACAACGCCATCAGCGCTGACCGACACGCCGCGCCGGCTACGTCGATCTGCGGACAACAACTGTCGCGCTACAACTTTCACCTCACACGGGAATACCTGATGTTCAGGATAAACTTTCATCCCGGCGCATTGTTCCGATTACTGAAAATTCCTCTCAATGAATTTTCCGACACGTGGTTCAATGCGGACTCTGCCCTTGGCCAGGAAACCAGTGAAGTAAATGAACGCCTTGCCAATGCGTCGTCCTACAAGCAAATGATTGACATAGTAGAGGATTTCCTGATTAAGAAAATTCGGCACACAAGTATTTCAGGCCATCCCCTGGATAAGGCCGTATCGTATTTGCTTAATCATTCCGGTAAGACGTCTATCGACTGGCTCGCGGATCAGGCGTGTTTATCTCCGAGGCAATTCAACAGAAAGTTCATCGAGCGCATCGGCGTTGGACCCAAAATATTCAGTCGTATCGTCCGCTTCTTCAACGCATACAAATTCAAGGAGGCACACCCGCACATCGACTGGCTCAGTGTTGCCATTATGTTCGGGTATACCGACTATCAGCACCTCGCCAAAGATTTTAAGGAATTTTCTTTCGCCACCCCTAATCTTTGGGTCCATCAAGACACGCATTCTCCAGAGCGTCTTCTGCGTTTGACAGCTTCCTAAAATCGCAAATCGTTGATCGCAAATCATTGTTGTCCGGGGAATTGGGGATTGACTTCCCAACGTCTATTAACATCCTCCCCGC
>DATCLO010000015.1:0-6832 GCA_036563875.1 Cyclobacteriaceae bacterium | reverse complement strand
TACCTCGCGCAATTCAAACCGATTCCCCTCGCCTACCAATACACATGGTTTAGTATCCTGATACACAATGGCTTCTTCGGGCAACGCCGGAACGGTATCCGAATTTACAAAAATACCTGCCTCCACAAACATACCCGTACGCAATTCCTTCCCGGGCTTATCAATATGACCATGAACGGAGAACGTGCGCTGATCCACGTTGCGCTGGGGACTGATGAGCAACACCGTTCCGCTATACGCCGCATCTGAACCGATAGCGCGAATGCGCATCGTCTGGTTCTTTGCGACTTTCGCAATGTCCTGCTCAAATACGTTGAGTTCGACATGCAGGTCATCCGTATTGACGATCTCAAAGATAACCTCCCTGGCCTCCACGTACGCTCCCTGCGCAAAATTCGCCGCCGCGATGTAACCGCTGATCGGCGCTTTCAGACTGACCGCTTGTTGAATAGCGCCGGCTTCAAGTGCGGCAATGTCAACGCCGATCATTTCAAGTCGGGCTTTTAATCCTGCAAGGCGTCCTTTCAGCGTGTTGTAAGCCGACTCACTTTGCTGTAGCTTTTTCAGCGCCGTCGCATTCTGCTCTCCCAACGTTTGCTGCCGACGATAATCCTGTTCGGCAAACTTAAGCTCGCTCAATGTTTCCAGGTATTCCTGCTGTAGCGTTACATACTCCGGATTCGTCAACTTCGCCAGGCGTTGGCCTTTCTTTACGTACATTCCCGGCAACAACGTGCTCTCGACAATGTAGCCTCCCGATGGAGCCGTGACGGCCGCCTTCGCTTCGGGCGGAACGTCGATCTCACCGGTAGCGTTAATCACACCGGAAATCATCCGATATTCAATGTGTCCCGTTTTTACTCCTGCCATGGCAACCTGCTGCGGAAGGAGTTCCAATGTTTTCTCCTCCTTAGCGCCCTCCGACGCTGTGTTGTCATCACCGCCGGCGCAACCGGCAATCATCAACATGATCGCCGCACCATACACTCCGTGCATGTTCATATTCTTATTCTGTTAAATAGTCAATCCTGATAACCGTTCGATTGTAGTTCAATACAGACTCCAGATACCGTATGCGTATCTGTCGCGCCTGATGCGCACTCTGGAGATACTGAAACGGATCGATCTCCCCCGCTTCTAATTGCAATCGGGCTGTTTGCTGCAACAGAGCAGCCTGGCTTAACCCCGTCGTCCGATAGTAATCCAGCAAATGCGAGTACTTCTCCAATTCCGAATGCGCATTCGCGGTGTTATTCTCCAGTTGCCGTTTCCCGAGCGCCAGCGCTTCGTTCGCTTTTCTTGTCTCGATGATTCCGCGTTGTACCGCCGCCTGCGAAGGAAAGAACCATAAGGGAATGGCCACACCTACGTTCCATCCCTCCAGACCCGTAAACCGCCGATCGGGATCCGTAATGTCCTGACGGAAGTATCCTACTCTTACCTGCGGAAACAAGGCCGCCTTGCTGACTGCCGCCTCACGGGCACGGACTTCCGCCTCCTCTTCCAGTACGGACACAAAAGGATGCTGCGCGTTTACCTCCATTTGCGGCGCAGCTAATGCGATAAGAGTATCTGCATCCGGTGTCAGCGGCTGGTCAACAAACAGCAAATGCTGCAAGTCGGTGGCTGCCTGACGGAGCTCCTCTGTACGAAGGACAAGTTCATTGCGTAATTCATGCAGATGGCTTTCGGCCAAAGTCTTCTCAAGAAGACTGCTTTCGCCGGCTTCGTACTGAATTCGCGTTCTGCTTTCAAAATCTTCATAAAAGGCGAGCTGCTGGTGAAGCTCACGTGTAACCTGTCGCAGATACAGCCATCGCTGCCACGCAAGGCGAACCTGGTATGTGATATCCTTTTCCGTCAGTCGCTGCTGCTCCCTCGCCAGTTCAACATTTTGCTTGCCGAGTTTTGCGCGTTGCAAGTGAGCGGGAATACTTCCAAGATTTTGACTTACTTCCCAAAAGGCATCGCGGGCAGGACTGTTAATTTGACCATACTGCAGTCCTACTTCCGTAGCAGGAATCTCGAAGGCTCCCTTTTGTTGTCGTTGTCGGCTCTCCACTTCGAGTCTCGCGATCTCTACTTGCGGATGTCTGCTCAACGCGAGCTCAATCGCCTGTTGTTCTCCAAGTCTGAGCGTATCCTGACCCTGCACCGGCACAAACATCAGCGTAAGCATGCTGGTTGTCACCAATGTAGCCGTGCGAAGCTTCATCCGCTTCAACGCATACGTCTCCAGAGCACGGTACAACACCGGAAGGACGACCAGCGTCAACAGGGTTGCGCTTACCAGCCCTCCGATAACCACAGTTGCCAGCGGACGCTGAACTTCAGCGCCAGCACTTTGCGACAACGCCATAGGCATAAAGCCCAGCGCAGCAACCGTAGCGGTCATGATCACCGGTCGCAACCGAACCATGCCTCCCTTGATAACTACATCCGTCAAATCCATTTTTCCGGAACTTTTCAACTCATTGAAATAGCTGATCAATACAATACCATTCAAAACCGCGACCCCAAACAGTGCGATGAAACCAACACCCGCGGAAATGCTGAACGGCAAGCCGCGCATCCACAACGCAAGAATACCTCCGATAGAAGACAGGGGAACAGCGAGAAAGATCAGAAGCGCATACTTAAACGATCCAAAGGCAAAGTATAAGAGCACGACAATCAGCGCGAGCGCTATCGGCACTGCCACCTGGAGTCGCTTCTTTGCCTGCTGCAGGTTTTCAAAGTCGCCGCCGTACTCGAAATAATATCCAGGAGGAAGCGAAAGCTTCTCGTTCAATGTAGCACGCACTTCGTTAACAAGACTTTCCACATCGCGGTTGCGTACGTTGATGCCAAGCGTAATGCGGCGACGCGCGTTGTCGCGCGAGATTTGTGCAGGACCAACAGTCTCCTTAACATAAGCAAGCTCGCTCACGGGCACTGATTGTCCCGCGGCGTTCCTGACCGTTAGCCTGCTGAGATCAAACGCTGCGCGCTGTGCGGCATCCAGCCTGACGACGAGGTCGAATTTCCGCTCACCTTCGAATACAACGCCCACGGGTTCGCCGGCAAATGCAGCACGAATCACAGTATTAACGTCTTCAACCGCGATACCGTGTTGCGCGATCTTTTCGCGATTGAACTGTATAAGCCATTGAGGCAGACCTTCCGTCTGCTCAACCTGAATATCGGCGACACCTGGCACGTGAGAGATGAGCGACGCAGCTTCTACAACCCTATCATGCATCAAGTCCATGTCGTCACCAAATAGTTTGATGGCAACATCGGTCTTTGCTCCCGTCATCAACTCATTGAAGCGCAACTGGATGGGTTGGGTGAAGTCGAATGAGGGACCAATGATCACCGACAAGGCCGACTCCATCTTGGCAATAAGTTCTTCCCTCGTCTCGGCAGACGTCCACTCCGACTTATCCTTCAATACGATCATAATGTCAGCCTGTTCTACCGACATCGGGTCGGTAGGCACTTCAGCGGTTCCGATCTTGGACACGACTTGTTTTACTTCCGGAAATTGGTCAAGAAGGATTTGCTCGGCGAGGGTACTGTTTCTGATGCTTTCATCAAGGGAAGATCCTGCCGGCAACGTCATCTGCATTGCAAGATCACCTTCCTCAAGTTGCGGGATGAACACGCCCCCCAGTCGGGTAAATATCCAGATCGATCCAATGAACAGTCCGAGTGTTATCGACACCGTACCGGCCGGATGAGCCAGCGCCTTGTCAAGCACGATTCGATACGCGCGCTGAAGCCCTGCCATGATGCGATCCGAAAGCGTCGGCTTTGGAATTATACTTCGCTTGAGTACCAGCGAAGACATCATGGGAACATACGTGAGTGAAAGAACCAATGCACCCAGCACGGCAAAGCTCACGGTCTGCGCCATCGGCCTGAACATTTTTCCCTCGATACCCGTGAGCGTCATGATCGGAATAAACACTACAATGATGATCAATACACCAAAGGCAGCCGTTCGGTATATCGAAGACGCTGACTTCGCTACGACACCATCCATTTCTTCACGGCTCAGTGTCTTGCCTACATGATAGGCAAGCAGCGCATGAAGTATTCCCTCAACAATGATCACAGCGCCGTCAACCACGATCCCGAAATCGATCGCACCGAGCGACATAAGGTTGGCCGAGACGCCAAACACATACATCATAACGAAGGCGAACATCAGGGACAGGGGAATCACCGAGGCGACGATAAGCCCCGCGCGCAAATTTCCCAGCAACAGCACCAATACAAGAATGACGATCAATCCCCCTTCGATTAGGTTCGTCTTTATCGTTCCTGTAGTTCGGCCCACGAGTTCTGACCGGTCGAGATAGGGCTTTATGCGAACGCCTTCCGGCAACGACGACTGGATGTCGGCCACACGCTGATGAATGTTTTTAAGTGTTGAAGACGAGTTGGCGTTGCGGAGCATCAACGTGATCCCGCCCACGGCTTCACCTTTTCCATTTCGGGTCATCGCGCCGTATCGCGGAGGATAAGCCTCCCGGATTGAAGCAACCTGTTTCAACAGGACGGGCGTACCATTCCTGTTGTCGACCACAACGTTCTCGATATCACGGGTCGATTTCAGCACTCCGTCGGTCCGGATGTAGAAGGCATTTGCACCACGCTGCAGGTAACTTCCGCCCGTGCTTTGATTGTTCGTCTGCACCGCGCGGATGATGTCCTGCATGGTCAAATCAAATGCCCGCAACGTTCCCGGATCGGCGGATACCTGGTACTGTTTGACGAAGCCTCCAAAGCTGCTCACCTCTACGACGCCCGGAATACCGGCGAGCTGTCGTTTTACAATCCAGTCCTGGATCGTGCGGAGCTCCATTACATCGTACCGATCTTCATAGCCTTCATCGACTTCAAGTACATACTGATAGATTTCGCCCAGTCCGGTGGTAATGGGCATGAGTTCAGGTTTTCCCAGTCCAGGCGGAATATCTTCCTCGGCAACCGCAATCTGCTCGCTTACAAACTGCCGCGCGTCGGTGATGGACACGTCATCTTCAAACACGATGGTCACGACAGACAGTCCGTACCTTGAAATTGATCGCAACTCGACCACGCCCGGCAGGTTGGCCATCGATACCTCAACAGGATAAGTAATCAAACGTTCCACTTCCTCCGCGGAGAGGGTCGGCGAAACGGTTACCACCTGAACCTGGTTGTTCGTGATATCCGGTACGGCATCGACGGGGATATTCTCAAAGGCGTAGAAGCCGCCGCCGATAATGGCCAGCACCAACAGTGCCACAATGAATTTATTGTGCACAGAAAAGTGTATGATCTTCTCGAACATCGAAGGAAGTGAACGTAAAATGAAAACTAGAGTCACGCGCGATCGACGTCGCGCCCGAAAGAAAGCGGGGATCAGCTAAGGAAGGGAGGTGCCCGGAACTGTCGGGACGACAGCAATAGGATGCGGGTGTGTAGTTTCTCTATGAAGGAGCCGTAACACTCGTCAACATTGATGAGTGGCTGCTCCGTAATGTATGTCGACGCCAGGAAGACAACAGGAACATGCGAAACGGAATTAGGAACATCAGCTCCGGCGTCACTTTTGTTGAACGATTCCAGGTGACCGCAGCCAAGGTCTGTGGCAAAAGCTGCCTGAAGAAGTCCCAGGAAGGAATCATCTACGACCGCGTTTATAGCTAATTTGGGGTCGGTTGTGCGAGTGGACGCATGCTGATGCGGAATGGTTGAGTGCAGCAGCGCCAGGCCGTAAGCCACCAGGAGGAGAATATGCGATTTCCGGATCAGCATTGGGCAAATATAGGGTTAGGAACCGGCCCAGGCAAAGAACAACGAATCGTCCATTTTCATTCCTTGGTTAAGTCATAAATGTGACGAATTCGGTCGAGTATCCCTTCAAAGTCGATATTCAGGTCAATAATACGCCCGGTCCTGATATCAAATACCCAACCGTGAACAATCGGATACCCATGTTCCTGAAAACTGAGTTGCAACGCTGCCGTCTTGATCACATTGATACATTGCTCCTCCACGTTCAGTTCCACCAGTCGATCGTACCGAGCATTTTCATCGGCAATGGCGTCCAACTCTTCCTGATGAAACCGGTATATGTCGCGGATGTTGCGCAGCCACGGATTCAGCAAACCCATGTCTCGCGGTATCATAGCCGCCCTGACCCCACCGCAGTTGTAATGCCCGCAGACGATGACGTGCTTTACTTTGAGTTGACGGATGGCGTAATTAATGACCGACTGCACGTTGAGATCGATGGTTGTCACCAGGTTGGCGATGTTACGATGCACAAACACTTCACCGGGACCAAGTCCCATCATCTCTTCTGCTGACACGCGACTGTCACTACAGCCAATGTACAGGTAGTCGGGATTCTGAACCTTCGCGAGGTGTTCAAAGAAATCAGCATTGGTGCCTTTCTTTTGCTCGATCCAGCGCTTGTTGTTTTCGAAGATTTGGGTGTAGGAAGTCATAGGGCTTGAACCACAAAGGACATAGGGCACATAGAGTTCACATAGATAGGAAAAATTCCAGTACCATCTCTATGAAAATGGTGATTGCCAACCGTCAACTGGCAGGAAGCTTTTTCATCTCCAGCGGACGCGGTGCGGGTAAACCCGTAACTTCGAGTATCTCTTGTTCGTCGAGAGTTTCTTTACTTAGAAGCGCGGCGGCGAGCGCATCGAGTTCTTTGCGGTAGACTTGAAGGAGTCTACGCGCCTCGTCGTGGCATTCGTTGATGATGCGGTGGATTTCTTCGTCGACGGTGCGCGCGGTGTATTCGCTGAACGGTTTTGCCTGACCTATGGCGGTGCCGAGA
>DATCLO010000014.1:0-7352 GCA_036563875.1 Cyclobacteriaceae bacterium | reverse complement strand
CGATTTTTTTGTCTATGAAACAGCTCTGAACCAATTTACCACTATTCACGTGGGGAAAATTAGCAATCCTGTGTTATTGCACACGGATTTTCCCCATCCCCCAAGTATCGTTATCTTCACGGCAAAACATTATTAACCAATTAACTACTCCATGCCTAAAGGATTTTTCGACGTGCCGGTCCCGAAAAATGAGCCGGTGCTTTCTTACGCTCCGGGGTCGCCGGAACGCGAAAAGCTTAAACAGGCAATTGACTCCGCCCGGTCAACGGTTGCTGAAATACCTATGGTGATTGGAGGCAAGGACGTGAAGGGCCAGCGGAAGATTGCCATCAGACCGCCGCACGATCATCAGCATACACTGGGATATTTTTTTGAGGGCGATGTAGAGCACGTGACGGAAGCCATAAAGGCCGCCCTCAAGGCCAAAACGGAATGGTCCAGGCTGAGTTGGGAACAGCGGGCATCGATATTTCTGAAGGCCGCTGACTTGCTTGCAGGACCCTGGCGCTACAAAATCAACGCTGCCACCATGCTGGGCCAATCCAAGAATGCGCATCAGGCGGAAATTGATTCGGCGTGTGAGCTCATCGACTTCCTCCGATTCAACACGTACTATATGGCGGAGATTTATTCGGATCAACCGGAATCAGCGCCAGGTGTTTGGAACAGAACCGAATACCGTCCTCTCGAAGGCTTCACGTTCGCTTTGACTCCGTTCAATTTTACCGCCATCGCTGGCAACCTGCCAACATCTATGGCATTGATGGGCAACACGGTCGTCTGGAAGCCCGCCTACACCCAGATTTACGCCGCACATGTCATCATGCAGGTATTGCGTGAAGCAGGACTGCCAGATGGCGTAATCAACCTCATCTACGTGGATGGTCCATTGGCAGGCGATGTAATCTTCAATCACGCCGACTTTGCGGGTATTCACTTTACCGGCAGCACGGCAGTGTTCCGGAGCATCTGGAAAACAATCGGCAATAACATTGCCCAGTATCGTTCCTATCCGCGCATAGTCGGTGAAACCGGAGGAAAAGATTTCGTAATGGTGCACCGCAGTGCAGATGCACGGGAGGTGGCGACGGCGTTGGCAAGGGGAGCGTTTGAGTACCAGGGGCAAAAATGTTCAGCGGCTTCGCGCGCTTACATTCCTTCTAATCTTTGGGAAGAAGTGCAGGACCGACTCGTATCCGATATCAAGAGTTTTAGGATGGGAGGCGTTGAGGATTTCAGAAACTTCATCAATGCTGTGATAGACGAACGAGCTTTTAACAAGATAACCGGCTACATCGAGCAGGCACGAAAGAATCCGAAAAATAAAATCATTGTCGGTGGTGGCTCGGATAAGTCGAAGGGATACTTTGTTGAACCCACTGTGATCCTTACCGAAGATCCTTCATCAGTCACGATGTGTGAGGAAATCTTCGGACCTGTATTGACCATCTACGTGTATCCTGAGGATGAATACGAAGAAACGCTTGCGCTCGTCGACCGCACATCGCCTTATGCCCTGACAGGTTCCATTATGGCAAGAGATCGTTATGCTATCGATCTCGCAGTACGACGCCTTGTGAACGCTGCGGGTAATTTCTACATCAACGATAAACCCACCGGCGCTATCGTGGGTCAGCAACCCTTCGGCGGGGCGAGAGCATCCGGCACGAACGACAAGGCTGGAGCCCGCATGAACCTCCTGCGTTGGGTATCGGCGCGTGTTATTAAAGAAACTTTTGTACCACCGACGGATTACCGCTATCCGTTTCTGGAAGAAGCATAGCGGTAGAGCGCGATGAGGACGTCAAACGTGGAGGGATGCAGAATGTAGACCGTCAGAGCGGTACAAAGGATCGTAGCGACAAGCGCGATAAGTATGAGTCGCTGACGCGAGAAGTGCAGCTTAAGGAATGCGATATCAGCGCCTAGTATGCTCGCTTTTGCCACAGATAACACTACCGGAGCGAGCATAAGATAACCGAATCCGAATGAGGCCAGCGCCATTGCTGATTGTGGAAGAATCGGCAGGTAGATGGTAATCATAAACAACATGAAACCGGATGTTGTGAGCCTCAGGATAAAGAGTACCATTCTCGCGTATCGATGTCGCGGTTCCGGAATACACATCGCAATTGCATTAACTATCGCAAGCAGATAAAATCCTTTGTGATACCACGATTGCAGGGCGATGTCGAGAAAGATGTCGTCGTTGGTCAGAACACCGGTAAGGGGATAAGCCAATGCTGCGGTCAGTCGCACGGCAATATAAATGTAAGGTTGCCATTCCGGTTTTTGAATGACCAGCGACCGAACCCATTGTACTGAAATCAACGGCACAACGGCGATGAGAGTGATCATCATGACGTCGCTCCAGCGTGGATGCGTGACGGCAATCATGACGATTGTGGCGATGGGGAGGATGACGCTCTTTTGCAACAGCAGACGCCAGCGCGGACCGCGCATGATCATCGCTGCGTGAACGAACGTCGGCGCGAGGCAGACAATAACGTACCAAAGGCGCTGATCTCCCAGCACGGTATATTGGAACGCGTCTGGAATGTTTTCGCATCCAGCCCTGCTGTACACCAGTAGCGCCAGCGTGTAACTCCAGATTGTAAAGAGAGCGTACGAGCGGTCGAGCTTTCGGTAATGCCAGAGATATCGAATCGAGTAGCCGGTGTGAGTAAGCCAAATAATGACTAACACCGCACCCGTAAGAACCCATTCAACATGCAGCCGGGCAGGCAGTTGGTCTGCGATGAGACCAACCGCCTCCCAGTTAATGTATAGTAGAATGGCCGCCGGCAGGGTGGTAATGACCAGGGGCCACCAGGGAGACCGTGCGTTCGACATAGGTTACGCTTCAGCTTCCTTGTACCAGGATACCTTCCGCGAGAAGTACATCAGGGCGGCTACCACGAGGAACAGACCGATGCTGCCAATGAGAAGTGAGAAATCCTGTTGCAATATGATTACGAAAATGAAGGCATAAAATATTGTCAGCATCAGGCTGAACAGGATCGTATTTGATCCGTCAGGCAAAAATGTGCGGGCGTACCATGACACGAGCACAACGGTGGCCGCTGTTGCAATCCAGTAAGCCACATTAAAGCCCAGCTGCTCAGAAATACTGAGCAGAAGTGTGTAGTAGATAATAAGTGCAGCTCCAATCAAAGCGTACTGGAATGGGTGAATCCTTATTTTTCGAATTATCTCGACCATGAAGAGTGCGACGAACGTGAGGAGGATGATTAGTATGGCGTACTTGGCGGCGCGCGTGCTCTTTTGATATTGATCCACAGGGACAAGGAGGTTTACGCCAAACTCAGATCCTGCAAGAACCGTTTGCGTTCCGGTCCACTGTTGCGGGAAAGGTCGGTTATAGTGGAGAACGCTCCATGTTGCCGCAAAGTCGTTTTCCTGCACCTTCCGTGTTTCAGGCAGGAATTTCCCATCAAAGCTCGGGTTACCCCAGGCTCCAGTCAGATTTACCTTCGTCTCTTTTCCACTGGGGACAAAGTTCAGTGACTGGCTTCCTTTGAAGTTCAGAGTTAGGGATACATGGGGTTGGAAGTCTGATGCGGAAGCCCACCCGGTTTTAGAAACAATCCCCGGCATCGCGGAATAGTGTGCCCCATCCGTCCTTTCGTATATGTCGGCGATCTGCTCCGTTTCGAGGTTTGTGTTGCCGGAGGCGATAAGCGGAGTTGCACTGATGCCTCCCAGGTCTTTAATGCCAACGACAAATCGTGCGTTTGTCCACTGCACGTTTTCCGGCGACACGCCGAGCGCGTTGAAGTCCGGTGCCTTGAAGGTCGCCTTTGTGGCGACGTTCGCCCGATATACAACAGCATCGAAGATGCCTCTGCTTAGCACTTCCGGTTCAACTTCACCCGTAACGGACAGCTTTTCCGGAAGGAAGTAAGCGTTTTCAGTGCGCTGCACGGTATACGTGCCCGATGCGTTTTCTCGCGTTTCCTGCACTGTGTAGGGGATGACCAGGATGGGGCCTACGAGAGTCTGGCTGCCACCCCACTTTTCACTGACTTCAAGGACGACACTTACTGCCCGTTCCTGTCGTTCCTCGATCAGCGACATGATCCATACGGCAGGGATCAGAAGTATGAGCGTCAGCAAGCCAACAAACAGCAGCTTCACTGTTACGCTAGCCCCATACGACAAGTTGAACTTGAATGGTGTAAAAACCGGAGGTGTTTCCATGGCATATTAAGAGTTAGTTATTGGATCATTTTTGTTATCGGTTCGTTATATCTTTGAAAGTACTTTGTATTTCAAAGTTCAAAGTCAAAAAAATTAGAGTCGCTGTTTTCGCACGACGGCTTCCAGCGCGTCAAGGTGTTTCTTGAATGCCAGGCGTCCCTTATCGGTGATCCTGTATTTGGTGTTTGGTTTCCGGTCGACGAACGATTTGTTGACCGAGATATACTTTTCCCGTTCCAACGCCTTGATGTGTGAGGCGAGGTTACCGTCGGTGACACCGAGGAGTTCCTTCAGGGAGTTAAAGTCGTACGACTGGTTTGAAACCAGTACCGACATGATCTGAAGTCGCACGCGGTGTTCCAAGACTTTATCGAGTTGATCGAACGGGTTTTTCACTTGTCGTAGCGATAATACATCACGGCTCCGTATATTATATGGAGAACCCCGAATCCCAAGGTCCAGAACAGCAATCCGTAACCGGCCAGGTATGCAGCGATCAGGCCGAGCACGATTTCGCTGTAGCCCAGGTATCGAACTTCGTCATACAAATTTGCGCTTGCGTTGATGAGGGCCAGTCCATAGAATATGAGACAAGCTGGTGCGGCGATGCCGTAGTGACCACTTTGCAGAAGGATGAGGATAAACAGTCCGCCGGTGACGAGGGGAATGGCAAGGTTAATAGCCAGGGTCTTGGTTGTGACATTCCAAAGGTTCATGCCATGCTTTTTGGCTTTCCGTTGGCTGAGCCAGAGTCCTGTGCCCAGCGAGGCTATGAGTACGCAAGCGGCGGTGATGAGCAGTTTAGTGAGGGTGCTGGCTTCCTGCAGCGTTTCGATGCGGTAGGAGAAGGGGGATCGGGGGTAGTAGACGAGTTGCCAGGCGACTGCGGCGCCGGCGAGGGCGTAGATGCCTGCCAGAATTCCCGACAAACCGCTGAGGGAAATGAATTTTACGGATCGCTCCATCATGGTCCTGATGGAGGCAATATCCTTCTCATATTCCGGGATTTCCTTCATTTTGAAAGTACTTTGAATTACAAAGTTAACAAAGTATACGGCATCTGCAAGGGGGAGGTTTTGGTGGGTTTGAACGGGCGTAAGTTTTTAGGTGTTTATGAGCGTACGCGTTTACGTTAGGTTGGTTTTGAGATTAGGTCGTTAATCGGGGAAGATACCAGAGTGGTCGCCTGGGGGTTTTGATCTTTAACCGCGACGGTTCGCAAAAGGACGATACTGTGCGCTGGGCCCCTTCAGGGGTCAGGGGCGTGCGCGGGGAAACGTGAAGCCACGCTGGAATGCTGCTCAGGAATGGCATTTTTTGGGCGTCAGTATAGAAAATCTCCCCCTGAGTCTGTATTATTGCAGTCCCTTTGGAAACACACTCCTCGGTAGCTCAGTCGGTTAGAGCATCTGACTGTTAATCAGAGGGTCGCTGGTTCGAGCCCAGCCCGAGGAGCTTAAGGGTCGCCTGGAAATCTCCTGCAAGTCTTCACTCAACCAGATCGGTTCACGCGCTGATAGCGTGCATAACCCGAGCGACTATTCCATCGCAGCGCGAATTGCCAAACTCGAATATTTCGGTAGATGCGGAAATGCGGTAGAGGGTTTCTTTCAGCATGGTTCGAGCGCGGTGAAGGCGAACTTTTACATTGGGTTCAGAAATGTCGAGGCAACGAGCGATTTCTTCATTTTTCAATCCTTCTACTTCTTTGAGGATGTAAATCACCCGAAGCTTTTCCGGGAGATGATCAATCGCCTTTTCCAGAAGTTGTCGCGTTTCCACCTGTATGGCCTGCTTCTCCGGATTCATTTCGCGAGGGTCGGGAAGTTGAATCATTTTTCCGGCCTCGACGTCCGCTTCCTGTGACACGAGCGACCGCACTCTTCTCAGCTTTCGCAAACGCAATAGGGCTTCGTTAATCCCGATCCGGATAAGCCAGGTTGAAAAGGCTGCCTTTCCCTGAAATTGCTCGAGTTTGTCGAATGCCTTCAGATAGGTATCCTGCATGGCGTCTTCCACATCGGATTCGTCGCGAAGGTATCCCCGGATGACACGATACAGCGTCTGGTTGTAGCGCCGGAGAAGAATTTCAAATAGTTCTTTTTCGCCGGAAAGCACGCGCCGGACCACGACTTCATCCTCCAGCCGTGCCGATGACGCTTTTTCCAACGCAATTACTCCCATGGGAATTTCAGGTTTAATATTAGATACCGAAATCGCAGGAGAGATACAAGGAGGCCAGGGGAAAATGTCCGTTAACTATTTTGTAGGTTGTGCATCAAACGTTATGAACAGGTCACTAAAAAACTCACAATATCATGAGTCGTTTCAAAGTCACCATCACCTCCATACGGTTTATCACCCATGACGTGCTGCAAATTCGTACCGAGAAGCCCTCTGGTCTGACGTTCACCCCCGGCCAGGCTACGGAAATCTTCGTGGACAAACCCGGATGGGAGCAGGAGGGTAGGCCGTTTACCTTTACAAGCCTTCCGTCCGACAGCCATCTTGAATTCACCATCAAGACGTATCCATCGCGCAAGGGCGTTACCAACGAACTCAGAACGCTTTCGGCTGGCGACACGATCATCCTGAACGATGTATTCGGAGCCATTGAATATAAAGGAGAAGGTGTTTTCATCGCCGGCGGTGCAGGGGTTACACCATTCATTTGCATCCTTCGCTCACTGGCAGTAGAAAACAAGATTGGTAATAACAAGCTCATATTCGCGAACAAGAGGAAAGCAGACATAATCCTGAAGGAAGAATTCGAGCGTCTGCTGGGAGAGAACTTCGTTAATATTCTCTCTGACGAAAACGCACCGGGTCATGCCCATGGACTGATCACGGAAGAGTTCCTTAAAGCGCAGGTCCCTGACTTTACGAGGATGTTCTACCTCTGCGGGCCGCCACCCATGATGGACGCACTTGAAGCGCAGATGGCGAGGCTTGGAGTGGATCCTAATCGGATTGTTAAGGAAGAAAGCTGATGGATTAGCGATTAGCGATTGGCGATTAGTGATTTGAGATTTGTGCTTGCCTGAATAGGGTTGACTGTTTTTATCGTATAGTGTCTACTCGCTGTAGACCACTTGTGTAACCGCTCGTGAATTTAACATTTCTGTCTTTTA